>NZ_JAFAVV010000422.1 GCF_019242285.1 Bradyrhizobium sp. | reverse complement strand
CGCCGGGTGAGGGGGCGCCGCGATCGACGGAGCGTAACCCCTCGCCCGAAATTCTCGCTTCGCGAGAATATCGACCTCTCCGTTCGGGAGAGGCGGGCACCGCCGTCGCCGCCGAGGCTGCGCTCACATCGCGCAGGGGTTCTGCTCCCGCGTCGACGCCAGCGACTCCAGGGGCTGGCCTGCGCCGGGCAGCGCGGCGCCGAGCGCAATGAAGTCCCATTTGTCCTTGGCCTGGCCCTTTGGCTTGACGGTGAACGGATAGGCTTCCTGCATCAATTGATGATCCCAGGCGCGGAAATGGCCCTTGCGGCCTTTCAGGATGTCGAACTCCGTCTCTTTCTCGAAATAGGCGATCAGCCTGTCGGTATCGGTCGATTTTGTCTCGCCCATCGCCTGCGCCATCAGCTTCAGCGAGATGTATTCGATCCAGGCGTGGTTCTCCGGCGGCTTGTTGTACTTCTTCATGAAGTTGGCGACGAACGTCTTCGACGCCGGCACGTCGAGCGTATGATACCAGACGGTTGGCCAGGTCCCGGAAAGATTGCCGTCACCGGCCGCCCAGGCGTCGGCGGTGTTGAGGTTGAAGCCGACGATCGGATAGGGCAGGCCGAATTCGGCATATTGCTTGATCAGGGTCGTGACCTGGTTGCCGGCGAGGTTGGAGCAGACCACGTCGGGCTGCGCCTGACGGACCTTCAGCAGATAGGGGCTGAAATCGGTGACGTCGGTTGCCACCAGCTCGTCGCCGATCAGCTTGCCGCCATGGGCGTCGAGGAACGACTTGGCCGCGCGGGCGAGGTCGTGGCCGAACACGTAATCCGCGGTCAGCGTGAAGAACTTCTTGTCCTTCATCATCTTGTCGCGCACAAGCGCCTGGCCGACGGCGTTCACCATCACCGTGTTCGGAATGTCGACATGGAAGGTGTACTTGTTGCAGTTCTTGCCGCGCAGCGCGTCGGAGCGGGCGCCGATCTGCATGAACAGCTTCTTGTTGCGCTCGGCGACCTGCATGATCGTGAGCGCGGACGCCGAGTTGATCTCGCCCATCAGCACGGCGACGCCATCCTGTTCGAGCATGCGCTGCGCCTTGGTCGAGGCGGTGGCCGGATTGACGGAATCTTCCGAGAGGATATCGAGCTGGCGCCCCATCACGCCGCCCGCGGCGTTGATCTCCTCCTGCGCCAGGCGGATGCCGAGCTGGGCATAGGCGCCGAGCGCGCCGAGGAATCCGGTCAGCGGTGTCAGGTGGCCAATCCTGATCTTGTCGGCCTGGCCGCTGACGACATTCGGAAATCCGAGCACGGATGTGCCGGCCAGCGCGACACCTGCCTTCAGCGCGGTTCGTCGGTCGATGTGGGTCATCTGTTCTCCTCCCGGTCGGCCTCTCGCGGCGTCCCCTTGATTTCATCTCATGCGAGAATGTGAGAGGCCATTTTTTAATGCGGGATACTATCCGCACGGCCGAGGGTGGCTGTCAATCAGCAAAAAGCGCCGAATACCGTACATCTTCAGGTTGGATTGGTGGCAGGCTTCGTGCCGAATTCGGCGGAAAGACGGTTTGCCGCGGCCTGCACGGCCTGTGCGCTCGCATGCAGGGTCTGGTTCGACAGCCGCCAGATCGGGCCGGAGATGCCGAGCGCGCCGACCACTTGGCCAGTGAAATCGGTCACCGGCACGGCGACGCAGCGCACCTCCGGATTGAACTCGCCATCGTCGAAGGCGATGCCGGTGCGCCTGACCTCGGCGATCTCCCGCATCAGGACCGGGACGTCGGTGATCGATTTCGGAGTCGAGGGTTTCAACTCCACGCGCTCGAGGAGTCGGCCGAGCTGGTCGGGACGGAGCGAGGCGAGGATGATCTTGCCGAGCGCCGTGCAATGCGCCGGCCGCACCACGCCGACGCGGTCGGTGAGCTGGAAGGCGCCGGGACCGCTGGTGCGGGCGATCACGACCACGGCGTCGCCCATGCGCACCGCGAAGTGGCCGCTCTCGCCGGTCTGCCGCGACAACTCCTCCAGGATCGGCGTCGCGACATTGACCATCTCGATCTCGTCGAGCGCGCTGGCGGCGAGCGCGAACAGCGGCCGGCCGACCCGGTAGCGCTTCGAGTCCTTTTCCTGCCGCAGGTAGCCCAATGACACCATGGTCTTCGCCAGATGGAACGTCGTGGAATTGTGCAGGCCGACCAGCTTGCTCAACTCGGCGAGCCCGATGCCTTCGCGATGCCGTGCGACCTGCTCCAGGATGGCGAACGCGCGGCCGAGCGACTGCACGCCGGCGCGCTGACGCTCCTCCGCCTCGTCGTCGATATCCGCCTGCGGCTGCGGCACGAGTTCTGCGATCGGCGCCTCGCTCACGCCGTCCGGCCGCTCGTTTGTCTTCGCTCTGGTACGTGGTGCCACCGAAATCAAACCTCCAGGCGGGGGAGCCGATCGCCGCGCAACATTGGCCGTCGTCCTCCCTCCGCACAACCCTCATCGTCGAACGGTGCCATCCTCATCTCGATCACTGTGCGCATCCGGCCCGCAATGTCCATGCGGCTGGGCGACCATCGCACGATCAGCCGGCAAGTCGAGGATATACCACGATATAAATTGACGTACAGCATTGTGAGAAATAGGGTGCTCGCGCGTGACTGCCTCGTCGGAGGCAGACTGCCCGCCGACCACGGCGATGGAACGAAACGGAAAGAGGAGATGTAATGCCGGGAAATACGCTCAATGGTGCGCAGGTCATCGTTGACTATCTGATCCAGGAGAAGGTTCCGCAGGTGTTCGGCCTGTGCGGCCACGGCAACATCCAGCTCATCGATGCACTCTATGAGCGCTCGGCCGAGATCAAGGCCATCTCGACGCACCATGAGAGCGTGGCCGGCTTCATGGCCGATGTCTACTACCGAGTCTCGGGCCGCCCGACCGCGACGTTCACCTCTTGCGGTCCGGGATCCGCAAACCTGCCGATCTCGCTCGCCAACGCCTATCTCGACTCCGTGCCGTTCATGGCGGTGACCGGCAATGTGCCGACCAGCCAGTTCAATCGCGGTGCGTTCCAGGAAATATACCGGCATTATCAGGCGGACTTTCCTTCCACCGTGCGCAGCATCTGCAAGAAGGTGTTCCAGCCGACCCGCGGCGAGATGGTGCCGCTCGCGGTGCGGCAGGCCTGGAAGACCATGATCACGGGACGGCCGGGCCCGGTGGTGCTCGACGTGCCCTTTGACGTGTTCATGGAGGCGTCCGCCGAGGACGCGCCGAATGCGATCGCGTGGAATGCCAATATCAGTAGCCGCTGCGGCGCCGATCCCGAAGGCGTGGTGAAGGCGGTCGACATGCTGCTGTCGGCCGAACAGCCGGTGATCATCGTGGGGCAGGGCGTGCGCTATGGCGGCGCGGCTGAAGAATTGAAGCGGTTGGCCGAGCGTTTGCAAATTCCGGTCGCGGCCTCCGCCAGCGGTCTCGGCGCGCTCGATGTCAATCATCCGCTGGCGCTCGGGCTCGTCGCCCGCGCCGGGCATTATCAAGCCAACCACGCC
>NZ_JAFAVV010000393.1 GCF_019242285.1 Bradyrhizobium sp. | reverse complement strand
GACGTCGCCGAGAAGGTAATCGATGCGGTGGTCAACATCTCGACCTCGCAAACTGTGGAGGCGAAGGCTGACGGCAAGGGCGCCATGCCGCAACTGCCGCCGGGATCGCCGTTCGAGGAATTCTTCGACGATTTCTTCAAGAACCGCAGGGGCGGCAAGGGCGGCGGCGATCTGATGCCGCACAAGACCAACTCGCTCGGAAGCGGCTTCATCATCGATGCGTCCGGCGTCGTCGTCACCAACAACCACGTCATCGCCGACGCCGACGAGATCAACGTGATCATGAACGACGGCACCAAGGTCAAGGCCGAGATCGTCGGCATCGACAAGAAGACCGATCTCGCCGTGCTGAAGTTCAAGCCGCCGAAGTCCCTGACCGCGGTCAAGTTCGGCGATTCGGACAGGCTCCGCCTCGGCGACTGGGTGGTCGCGATCGGCAACCCGTTCAGCCTCGGCGGCACGGTGACCGCCGGCATCGTCTCGGCCAAGAACCGCGACATCTCGTCTGGTCCCTATGACAGCTACATCCAGACCGACGCCGCCATCAATCGCGGCAATTCCGGCGGCCCGCTGTTCAACCTCGACGGCGAGGTGATCGGCGTCAACACCCTGATCATCTCGCCTTCGGGCGGCTCGATCGGCATCGGCTTCGCGGTGCCCTCGAAGACGGTGGCCAGCGTCGTCGACCAGCTCCGCCAGTTCGGCGAGCTCCGCCGCGGCTGGCTCGGCGTACGCATCCAGACCGTCACCGACGAGATCGCCGAGAGCCTCAACATCCATCCGGCGCGCGGCGCGCTGATCGCCGGCGTCGACGACAAGGGGCCGGCGAAACCGGCCGGCATCGAGCCCGGCGACGTCGTCATCACCTTCGACGGCAAGGAGATCAAGGAGCCGAAGGATCTCTCCCGCGTGGTGGCCGACACCACGGTGGGCAAGGAGGTCGACGTCGTCGTGATCCGCAAGGGCCAGGAGGAGACCCGCAAGGTCACCCTTGGCCGCCTGCAGGACGACGAGAAGGCGCAGCCGGCGGCGATCAAGAAGGACGATCCGGCCGACAAGCCGGTGACGCAGAAGGCGCTCGGGCTCGATCTCGCCGCGCTGAGCAAGGACCTGCGCACCCGCTACAAGATCAAGGACAGCGTCAAGGGTGTCCTGATCACCGGCGTCGACGGCACCTCGGACGCTGCCGACAAGCGGCTCTCGGCCGGCGACGTCATCGTCGAGGTGGCGCAGGAGGCGGTGTCGAACGCCGCCGATATCAAGAAGCGCGTCGAGCAGCTCAAGAAGGACGGCAAGAAGTCGGTGCTGCTGCTGGTTTCGAACGGCGACGGCGAATTGCGCTTCGTCGCGCTCGGTGTGCAGTAGCGAGTGGCGGTAGGATGGGCAAAGGCGCGGCCGCGACGATGCGCAGCATCGCGCGGAGCGACGGGCCCACCATTGGGTCGACAGCATCGCTTGGGATGGTGGGCGCGCTCTCGTCTTCGCGTGGCGAATGTTGGCGCAAGTGGCCTGCTTAGCCCACCCTACGATTCCGGCGCTTCATCTACTCGATTAACGTGTCAAACAGCATTCGGTGTCTTCGCCCGGCTTGCGAGCCCGCCGAAGCCTTCGGCGTAGGCGGGATCGGGCGACCCGGCATTCCAGAGGCAGTTGTGCTCACACGATGCCGCTCTGGAATGCTGGATGCCCCGCTTCGCGGAGCATGACAGCGGAGGACGAACATCTGCGTTCTCGCGACGGGATTCGTCCGAGGCTTGCGAAACGATCACCCTCGAAATCGGGGAGGGCGCGGGGAATGCCGGATGCTGGCCGCACCCATGGCCCGCCTGCAACAAGAAACGCAGGCGGCAGTTACCACAGGTTCAGCCGACACAGCCGGCATTCCCCGCGCGGTGGGTTACGGCTTATACGTGCTCTCCCCGGGGAGCGGGCTTTCTTGCCCCCGTCACCCCTGTGATGCGAAGCATCACAAAGAGCTTGACGCCAGCGTCGCGGCGCCGGGACCACACGATTTCGCCGTCCGCAAGATGCCGCTCGTCGCGCAGCATCATCGCGTCCACCGCCTCCCGCCTCCCACGTCCGTGACGATCGCGAAACGCCCCTCCGATGGAGGCGGGATGCGCCTAATAATCATGGTTTCTGAAAAATAGAAAGAGAAATATTTTTGCATTGAGGACTGGACAGCGCCAACCAGCTTGAGTCCGCTCGGCAAATTTCGTTTTTCGCGCCGGCGACCTCTCGGCCTCAGGCGCGTGCTCGCGGGCCGACATCCGCCTTCATTCGGCTGATTCGGCCCGTC
Source organism: Bradyrhizobium sp. (assembly GCF_019242285.1). Lineage (GTDB taxonomy): Bacteria > Pseudomonadota > Alphaproteobacteria > Rhizobiales > Xanthobacteraceae > Bradyrhizobium. The sequence continues at coordinate 5,035 of NZ_JAFAVV010000393.1, read as the reverse complement.
GGACAGGCGCGAGCGGCAGGAGCCATTGGTTCGCAACAGAGGGTCTCTCTGCTAGAATTCTCGTACATGACAGGAAGGTGCTGCGGTGCAGAAGCAGCGCGACCGATGAAACCCAATGAGATGCTCCATGAGTGATCGCTTCCTCAAACGCTTGGGCAAGAAAGTAAAGAAAGGCATGCGCGGCTGGCCGGTCGCGACTGTCGCCTTCTACGGTCCCGACGCATCCCGTGCGAGCAAGGTCGTCGTCGGCATCATTGCATCCGAGCACGAGGCGGTTGGCGCGATGCGTGACTGGAAACTCGACGTCGGCGACGTGCGCAACGACCCGCGTATTGCCGAGGAGATGCTGGATTTCATCACGGAGCAGGGCGCGTTGTCCGTCGCGATGACCGGCCGCATCATCGGATGCCCGCATCAGGAAGGATAGACTACGAAGGCGAGTGGTGCCCGGTTTGCGAATATTGGAAAGGACGCGACCGGTTCACCGGGGAGCGCGTGGACTGAGGCGACCAGCGTCCCGATTCCAGGCCTATCCCGCCGCGAACTCCTCTCTTCGATACCCCTGCGCATACAGCAGCGCGGTGAGGTCGCCGTGATCGATGCGCGCGGCGGCGGCCGCGGAGGCCGCGGGCTTGGCGTGGTAGGCGACGCCGAGGCCCGCGTGCTGGATCATGGCGAGGTCGTTGGCGCCGTCGCCGACCGCGAGCGTGTCGATGTCGTCGAGGTCGAACGCCTCCGTCAGTTCGACCAGCGTCGCGAGCTTTCTGTCGCGGCCGAGGATCGGCTCGCGCACCTCGCCGGTGAACTTGCCGTCGCGGACCACGAGCTCGTTGGCGCGGTTCTCCTGGAAGCCGATCTTCGCTGCGACCTCATTCGTGAACAGCGTGAAACCGCCCGAGATCAGGCAGGTATAGGCGCCGTGCGCGCGCATGGTCATGACCAGCTCACGGCCGCCCGGCGTCAGCGTGATGCGCTTGTCGAGCACCTCGTCGACCACGCCGACCGGGAGGTCCTTCAACAGCGCGACGCGCTCGCGCAGCGCCGGCTCGAACGCGATCTCGCCGCGCATCGCGCGCTCGGTGATTGCTGCGACATGGGCCTTCAGGCCGGCGAAATCTGCGAGCTCGTCGATGCACTCCTGGCCGATCATGGTGGAATCCATGTCGGCCAGAAAAAGCTTCTTGCGCCGGAAGGCGGAAGGCTGCACCACGATGTCGATCGGCAGGTCGCCGCGCACCTGGCGCAAATGCGCCTCGATGGCGTGGAGGTCGCCATGGTCCTCGAACGGGATGTCGACCGCCACCTCGTGGAACAGCCAGTGCGCGGGACCGGCCGAGGGCAGCACGGCGCGCGCGCCATCGACCACGGTCGAATCGAGCGCGGGATTGGCGGGGTTGCAGATCAGGGTCGCGACGAGGGACATCGGGTGGTTTCGTTGATCAGGAAGGCCGTGCTTATCGCAGGCCCGACCGCCAGCGGCAAGTCGGCGCTGGCGTTCGAACTGGCGCGGAAGCTCGGCGGCGCAATCATCAACACCGACTCCATGCAGATGTACCGCGATCTGCGCATCCTCACCGCGCGGCCGGGGCCGGAAGAGGAAGCGGCGGTGCCGCATCGGCTCTACGGCACGGTGGATGCGGCGGTGAATTTCTCCGCCGGCGCCTGGGTCGGCGATGCCGAGCGCGCGCTGGCGGAAACGCGCGCGGAAGGCCGCGTGCCGATCTTCGTCGGCGGCAGCGGGCTCTATTTCAAGGCGCTCACGCGCGGGCTTGCCGCGGTGCCGCCGACCCCGCCCGAAATCCGCGAGGCCGTGCGCGCGCGGCTCGCGCGCGACGGCGTCGAGGCGCTGCATGCGGAGCTCGCGCGGCGCGATCCAGCGGCCGCCGCGCGGCTGAAGCCGCGCGACCGCACACGCATCGCCCGTGCGCTGGAGGTGATCGAGGCCACCGGCCGCTCGCTGACCGACTGGCATCGCGACGGCCTGCCACCGCTGCTGCCGGCAGACGCGTTTCGCGCACTGTTCCTCGCGCCCGAGCGCGAGACACTCTACGCGCGGATCGACGCGCGCTTCGACGTGATGCTGAAGGCCGGAGCGCTGGAGGAGGTCACCCGCCTTGCCGCGCGAAAACTCGATCCTTTGTTGCCGGCGATGAAGGCGCATGGCGTGCCGGCGTTGATCCGGCATCTCGATGGCGAGCTGTCGTTGCAGGAGGCAGGCGCGATCGGCAAGGCGGACACGCGGCACTACGCCAAGCGGCAGTTCACCTGGTTTCGGCACCAGTTGCCCGAGTTTCAGTGGATATCGCCGGAGGCGGCGATGGTGCAAGAGTGGTCGTCGTCGCCCGGATGAGCGCAGCGACATCCGGGGCCGGACTCGCGTTGGCCCCGGACGTCGCTGCGCTCATCCGGGCCACGCAGCCGATTCCGCGGGCGTTGAAGGTTGAATGATATCGTGATATCCCTCGCGCGAAGGACATTCCTGATGGCTGATATTCTGATCCGCAAGGTCGACGACGCGACCAAGGAATTGCTGCGGCTTCGCGCCGAGCGGCGCGGCAAGAGTCTTGAGGCCGACCTGCGGGAGACGCTCGAAACGCTGGCGCGCGAGGAAGCCGCATCTCCCGATGACGCCCAGCCGTTCGGCGACTGGCTGGTCGCGATCTCGAGGCCGGGCGTCGATCTCGACGAGGCGCTCGCGCAACTGCGGTCTGCGCCCGTTCGGCCCATATCGCTGAAATGATCCTGCTCGACACGAACGTGATCTCCGAGGCGCTGAAGCCTGCACCCTCGTCCCACGTCGTCAGTTGGCTCAATACGAATTTCGCAAATGCCGCCATTTCGAGCATCACGATTTTCGAACTCGGGGCCGGACTTGCCTTGCTCGACGCCGGCAAGCGCAAGGATGCGTTGGAAAACGCGGTGACAAGGACGGTCAGGCGCTTCGGTGCACGCATCTACGGGTTCGACGCTGCAGCGGCCCAATCCGCGGCGCGGCTGTTCGCGCAGGCCCGCGCGAGCGGACTTGCGCTGCATCAGGTCCCGGCCAAGCTGGCCGATCTTCAGATCGCCGGTATTGCATCTGCCTACGGGCTTGACCTCGCCACGCGGAACGTCGGCGACTTCGCGGGATTGGGGCTGACGCTGATCGATCCATGGGCGTCTTGAGCGGCTGATTGCATTTGTCGGCGGCCCAAGGATTAGGAATTCAGCGGGCCGCCACAGTTCGTAGCCTGGATGAGCGACATCCGGGGCCGGGCTCGCGTTGGCCCCGGACGTCGCTGCGCCCATCCGTGCCACAGGTTGCGAAATTTTCTCTCGCTCTCGCAGCGGAACGCGGCTACAACCGACAAAACCGCGCCAACCGACAGCCATCGCCTTGACATCGAGGCGTCCGTTGCTATGGTTCACGCAACCTTCGAGAAGTCTGACCCCGTCCATGCGCAATATTATTACCAAACTCCTTATCGTTGTCGTATCCAGGCGCACCGCCGGGGATGGCTGACTGCCATCCAAATTCAGGCGGTGCGTCAGGGGCCTAACGGGCCCTTTTTTATTTCCCGAACCAAGCAAACCGAAAAAGCCAGCCCAAACAGCACGATCCGGAGCCGAGCCATGAGCGAGACCAAGCACGACAGGAACCAGATGACCGGAGCCGCCATGATCGTGCGCGCGCTCGCCGATCATGGTGTCACGGACGTGTTCGGCTATCCCGGCGGCGCCGTGCTGCCGATCTATGACGAGATCTTCCAGCAGAGCGAGGTGCGGCACATCCTGGTCCGGCACGAGCAGGGCGCCGGCCACGCCGCCGAAGGCTATGCCCGCTCCACCGGCAAGCCCGGCGTGGCGCTGGTTACTTCCGGTCCCGGCGCCACCAACATGGTGACGCCGCTGGCCGACGCGCTGATGGATTCGATTCCGCTGGTCTGCATCACCGGCCAGGTGCCGACCCACCTGATCGGCAACGATGCATTCCAGGAATGCGACACCGTCGGCATCACGCGGCCCTGCACCAAGCACAACTGGCTGGTCCGCGACGTCAACGACCTGGCGAAGGTGCTGCACGAGGCGTTCTATGTCGCAACCACCGGCCGGCCCGGGCCGGTGGTGGTCGACGTGCCCAAGGACGTGCAGTTCGCGACCGGCACCTACCATCCGCCGCGCAAGTCCGACGTCCACGTCTCCTATGCGCCGCGGGTGAAGGGCGACGCGATGCAGATCCGGAAAGCCGTGGCGCTGCTGGCGTCCGCGAAGAAGCCCGTGATCTATTCAGGCGGCGGCGTGATCAATTCGGGGCGCGAGGCCTCGAAGCTGCTGCGCGAGCTGGTCGAGACGACCGGCTTTCCCATCACCTCGACGCTGATGGGGCTCGGCGCCTATCCGGCGTCGGGCAGGAACTGGCTCGGCATGCTCGGCATGCACGGCACCTACGAGGCCAACATGGCGATGCATGATTGCGACGTCATGCTGTGCATTGGTGCGCGCTTCGACGACCGCATCACCGGCCGCACCGATGCGTTCTCGCCGGGCTCGAAGAAGATCCACATCGACATCGATCCGTCGTCGATCAACAAGAACATCCACGTCGACGTGCCGATCATCGGCGATGCCGGCAACATCCTGGGCGACCTGCTGCAGGTGTTCAAGGCGGAAGCGAAGAAGCCCGACGTCAAGGCATGGTGGGCCGAGATCGCGAAGTGGCGCGCGCGCAACTCGCTGTTCTACCGGAAGAGCAACGACATCATCATGCCGCAGCACGCGATCCAGCAATTGTTCGAGGCGACGCGGGGCAAGGACACCTACATCACCACCGAGGTCGGCCAGCACCAGATGTGGGCGGCGCAGTTCTATGGCTTCGAGGAGCCGCACCGCTGGATGACATCCGGCGGGCTCGGCACCATGGGCTACGGGCTGCCGTCGGCGATCGGCGTGCAGGTCGCGCATCCCGACAGCCTCGTCATCGACATTGCCGGCGACGCCTCGGTGCAGATGACGGTGCAGGAGATGTCGACCGCAGTGCAGTTCGAGCTGCCGATCA
>NZ_JAFAVV010000310.1 GCF_019242285.1 Bradyrhizobium sp. | reverse complement strand
AAGTCCACATCGAGGTCGACGAGGGCGTCTATTTCAACCTCTTCAGCCCACTCTGGAGAGTGGATCCCAAGGGCAATTTCATCCCCGATCTTGCCGCCGAAATACCCAGCGTCGAGAACGGAGGAATATCGCCGGACGGACTCAACTGGCGACTCAAGCTGAAGGACAACGTCAAATGGCATGACGGGACACCGTTCACGGCGGACGACGTCAAATTTAATCTGGACCTGATTAATGACCCGAAATTCGCGGCCGGGCGCCGCGCCGGCCACGAGCTTGTGAAGGACATCAAAGTTGAGAGTCCCACCGAGATCACCTGGCGCCTTGAGCGCGCCTATGCGCCCTATCCCTCAATCCTGTCCTGGACGTTCCTGGTGCCCAAGCACCTCCTTGAAAAAGCCGTGGACCCCAACACCACGCCGGAATTCCTAGCCAAGCCGATCGGGACGGGCGCCTTCAAATGGGTGGAGCGGGTGCCGGGCGATCACATCACGCTTGCCGCCTATGACGGATATCACGGCGAAGGGCCGCATCTCGAGCGGCTCGTTTTCAAATACATTCCGGACCTCACCGTCCTCTACACGCAATTCCAGACGGGCGAGGTCGACTATACCGGCATCCAAGGCATCACGCCCGATCACTATGCCGAGGCAAAGACGCTCGCTGACCGGGTCGTCACGCCGGTGCCACAGCCCTTTATCGAAAATATCGCGGTGAATACGGGCCTGCCAGTATTTCAGGACCGCGCGGTGCGCGAGGCGCTCTATCTCGCGATCGACAAGAAGAGCATCATGGACCAGATCTACTATGGCCTGCCGAGCCCTGCTGAATCGTTTCTGCCGCCGCAGTCTTGGGCCTTCAATCCCAATCTCCCGAAACATGAATACGATCCTGCCAAGGCAAAGAAGATCCTGGACGAGGCCGGCTGGATGGCGGGCTCCGACGGGGTGCGGGCGAAGAACGGCGTGCGCCTTGAATTCATCAATTCGACCACGGCCGGCAACCATGTGCGCGAGCAGGCACAGCAACTGCTTCAGCAGACCTGGGCTGAGATTGGAGCCAAGATGAAGATCAACAATCTTCCCCCCGCCGTCATGTGGGGCGATTATTGGATGATGTCGAAATTCGAGAGCGCCATGGTCGGCATCGATTTCATGATCGGTCCGGACCCAGACGCGACGGACTTCTTCTCGAGCCGGTCCATCAAGGCGAAGGGCGGCGGCGGGCAGAACACGACCCAATATTCCAACCCTGAGGTCGATGCGTTGCTCGTCGAAGGCGCCAGTACTTTCGACCAGGAGAAGCGCAAGGCGGCTTATCAAAAGATGCAGGAGATTACACGACGCGACCTGCCGTTCATGCCAATCTTCCAATACGCCATGGTTCAAGGCGTCAAGGGCAAGCTGGAGGGCTTCGCACCCAACGTGAACGTCCAGGAGAATTGCTGGAACGCCAGCACCTGGTACTGGGCGAGCTGAGATCGCAAGCTGGGCCGGCGCTGCCGCGGCCGTTTGTGACGCCGGCCCAACATCAGTGAGGTAGGATGCATGGGCAGCTATCTCGTCGGGCGGATTTTGCAAAGCCTGTTGCTGCTTTGCTTCGTCTCGTTGATCGGCTTTGCGGTCCTGCATCTTGCGCCCGGCGGACCGCTCGCGCAATTCGCGCTGGTGCCCGGCATGTCGCAGGCCGATATCGCGCGGATCGCGGCGCTGATGGGTCTCGATCGGCCCCTGCCCATTCAGTACTGGGAATGGTTCAGCCGGCTCCTGACGGGAGACTGGGGCCATTCCTATCGCGACAGCCAGGCCGTCCTTTCGATCATCGGCTCCCACTTCCCCGCGACTCTCGAATTGATGCTCGCCGCCGTGTTGATCGCGGTGATCGTGGGCGTCTGGATCGGCGTGATGGGCGCCGTGCGGCGCTACTCGATTTTCGACTCGCTCGCGACTGCCGGCGCCATGATCGCCTTGTCGATCCCGACCTTCTGGTTCGGGCTCGTCGTGATCTATCTTTTTTCGGTGAAGCTCGCCTGGCTCCCGGCGGGCAGTCGCTTCACGATCGGCGACGGCTCTTTCCTCGATTACCTGCACCACCTGATCGGACCGGCTCTGGTCCTCGCTCTCGTCGAGATGGCCGTCTGGAGCCGCTATATGCGCGCCTCGGTGCTCGACGAAATCGGGCAGGATTATGTGCGGACGGCGCGCGCCAAGGGCCTGCCGCGCCTGGTGGTCCTGTTCCGCCACACGCTTCGCAACGCGCTCCTGCCGATGATCACACTCGCCGGTCTCGAGTTGCCGACCTTGCTGGGTGGCGCCCTGGTGACGGAGACGGTCTTCACCTGGCCCGGCATGGGGCGCCTTTTTCTCGATTCACTGAGCTACCGCGACTATCCGGTGGTCATGGGTCTGCTGATGTTCTCCGCTCTCTTGGTGCTCCTCGGCAATCTCCTCGCCGATATCTGCTGCGCTCTCGCCGACCCGCGGATCAGGCTGACATGAGCCGGGTGACCGCATGAGCGAAGCAGCCCTCATCGGCGAAGCTGCCGCGGCCGGTGGTGGCGCGGCTCGGCCGCGGCGCAGCCGCGCCGTCATGCGGTTCCGGCGGCATTGCCTGGCGATGTTCGGGCTTGCGGCCATCGCCCTCTTGGTCGTCGCCGTCATCGTCGGTCCCTCGCTGATTCCATTCGACGAATTGCACATCGACATCCGTCATCGATTCGCCCCGCCGCTCCTCGACGGGCATGTGTTCGGCACCGACCAGCTAGGACGCGATCTTCTGGTGCGCATCCTGAGCGGCGGTCGCATCTCGCTCGCGATCGGCTTCGCCGCAATGGTCATCAGCATGATCTTCGGCACCACGATCGGCCTTGCCGCCGGCTATTATGGCGGCGCCGTGAACGCCATGCTGATGCGCTTTGTGGACGCCGTGCTCTGTTTTCCGCCGGTCTTTCTGCTCCTGGTGCTCGCCGCCTTCATTACGCCGAGCATCGCCATGATCACCTTGGTCATCGCAGCGACCAGCTGGATGGAGGTTGCGCGCGTCGTGCAGAGCCAAATCAAGGCGCTGCGAGAACGCGACTTCACGCTCGCGGCC
>NZ_JAFAVV010000276.1 GCF_019242285.1 Bradyrhizobium sp. | reverse complement strand
GGTAAAAAAAGTTGGGTGTCTCAGCGCCGCTGATGGCAATCGCCTTCTTAACCAGTGCGACGCCTGTCTCCCATTGCCCGATAAATGCTATATAGCCGCCAAAGGCGCCCATGGCCCCAGAATCTTTTGGGTTGAGCGCGATTGCTTTTTCGGCTTCGACGCGTAGCTGGTCACCTTGGCAAGACACGAAATATGCCCGCACAAGCGCGCTTCGCGCAAATGAGCTTTGCGGAGCCAATTGGACGGCCCGACTCGCTGCTTGCATCGTGAGGCCAACAAGGTAAGCCCGCTTATCGGGGTCTTCAGAATCGGGCGGATCGAGCCCCGCCCCGAATGATCGTTGGACATAGCGAACCAGAGCAAGCATGGACCACCCATCGGCGTTGTCAGGCTCATGCTGGACCAGGGATTCAAGGCAGGCCCGTCCCCGTCGCATCGGCTCACTCACTACTTGCAGCCGTGCGGCCGCCGCTGCCCCGACCATGCACTCATATGCGGTCAGGTCCGCAAGCGGCTTCCCGCGAGATCGCTCCAATTCGTTTCGAGCGATTGCGCCATACCAGGTCGCGACTGATCCACTGATCCGGCCAGCGATCTCATCTTGTATACTCAGGAAATCGATTGCGCTCGCGTCTCGCTCGTAATTCTCGGACCAAACATGGTTTCCGTCAGCCGCGCTAATAAGTTGCGCCGTCACCCTGATCTGATTGCCAGCACGGCGAACGCTGCCCTCAATGAAGTAGTTCGCATTCAGCTTGCGTCCGACCTCCAGCACATCCACCGCCTTACCTTTGAAGGTGAAGGTTGTGTTGCGCGCGAGAACCTGCAAATCCGTGAAACGGCTGAGATCTGAGATCAGCTCTTCGCTGAGCCCATCCGCGAAACTGGCTTGTGCCGGATCGCCGGTGAGATTGTCGAACGGGAGAACAGCGACGGCCGGGCCCTTGATGGTGTTGGCGCTAGCCGGCGATGGCGCGGTGAGGCGCGTATAACCGAACCACACGAGACCCAACGTGGCGACTGTGGCGACTACCGCGATTGCATGCTGCCATCGAGGTCTACTCTCAGGCGTTCTGGCAGGGGTTTCGGCATTTAGCTTGCCCACCCCGTCCGCGCTCAAGGCGTAGACACTTACAGGGCGAGCGATGTTCTTGACCTCGTGTTCGCCGGCATCCCCGAAAGCGATAGGCAATCGGTCTCTGATCTGATCGTGGACCGTGCGCGAGATCGCTATACCGCCAGGTTCCGACAGCGCTTCGAGACGTGCTGCAATATTGACCCCCTCCCCAAACAGGTCGCTCTTCTCCGCGATGACGTCGCCGAGATTGATTCCGACGCGGAAAATGATGCGCTTGTCGGGCGGTATGTTGAGATTACGGGTTATCATACCGCGCTGCACCTCGAGCGCGCAGCGAACTGCTTCAATGGGGCTTGCAAATTCAACGAGCATGCCATCGCCCGTCGTTTTCACGATCCGGCCATGGTGCTGCTTGATCTTGGGATCAATGAGGTGGCGCCGGTGTGCCTTGAGCTGCGCGAGGGTGCCTTCCTCGTCGGCTCCCATCAATCGGCTATAGCCAAAGACGTCCGCCGCCAGAATGGCCGCAAGCCGACGATCGATCCGCGCCTTGACCGTTTCTTGCATCACGTCCTCCTCGACGTGAGGCCTGCAAAAACAGCATTACAGGCGGTGGTCGGCTTCCGCAACACGAACTCACTCGGCCTCACCCATGGGACTCATGACCAAGCGCATCTCGCACGCCATGGTTCGAGCTGCGGGCCGATATCCCGTGATGAGATCGCACCGACGGTCGCGGAATGCTGGTCACTCATCAGCAAATGAGGTACCGTCCTTCGTCCGCATGGACCCGAATACATGGGAACTGCTGATGAGTGGGAGCGTGGAACGCTCGAGGACTCTGGCCTTATTGCATTCGCAGGTGACGGACTGGAAGCGTCCATGAGACGGCGAGAATTCGTCATCGCACTCGGTGGTGCAACCGCTTGGCCTTGCACGGCCCTCGCCCAAGCCTCGTCCAAGGTTTATCGCGTCGGAACCCTCGGCGCCGGCTCTGCCATGACCGATCAGGACCCGAATGGGGCGTCTCTGGTGCGTGGGCTTGCTCAGCTCGGCTACGTTCAGGGCAGCAATCTGGTATTGGAGCGCCGCGGGGCCGAGGGGCACATCGATCACTTGCCTCGCCTCCTCGAGGAGCTCGTCGCAAGCAAGGTCGATTTGATCATTACCTCCGGCTATCCCGCGGCACTCGCAGCGAAGCATGGCACCACTCTCCCCGTCGTGGCGATTTTTGCAGGCGACCCGGTAGGCACCGGCCTTGTCGAGACCCTGGCCCAACCGGGTGGCAATCTCACCGGCATCTCCGATGTATCGGCGCAACTCACGCCCAAACGAATGGAACTTCTGCAGGAGTTGGTTCCTCATCTGCGGCGAGTGGCGATGCTGTGGAATGCGGACGATCTCGGCATGACGCTGCGTTATCGGGCATCGGAGGCCGGCGCCAAGACCATGGGCGTCCTCGTCCAGCCATTGGGTGTGCGCGAGCCGGAGGACTTCAACCTGGCGTTCTCGGCCATGGAGCACGAGATGTCGGACGCGATTCTGATGGTGACCGATTCTCTCACGGTTCTTAACCGCAAGCGAGTTTTTCAGTTTGCCGCGGCTCATCGATTGCCCGCAATCTATGAGTTCGACTGGCTCGTGCGCGACGGTGGGTTGATATCCTATGCTCCGGATCTCGATGAGAGCTTCGGTCGTGTGGCAGCGCTGGCAGACAGAATTTTCAAAGGGGCCAAGCCCGCCGCCCTGCCGTTTGAGCAGCCGACCCGATTTCAGCTGGCCATCAATCTCACATCGGCGAAGGCCATCGGCATCGAGGTGCCGCCGGTGCTCCTCGGCCGCGCCGACGAGGTCTTCGAGTGAGGCGCGGCGATTTCCCGATGGCCCGAACCTCGTCAGACGGGCGTGCAATGCGGCTTGGGCGTGTTGCCGGCGCGACCCTTGCCTTCGAAAATCAGGACGCCGCCGGCCTGAAGTTCATGGCAACGCCGTTCATACAGTAGCGTAGGCCTGTCGGTTTGGGGCCATCGTCGAACACGTGACCAAGATGGCCCCCGCAGCGTTCGCAATGGACTGCCGTGCGCACCATTCCGAAGGATTTGTCCTGGGTCGTACCGGTTGCTTTGTCGAGTGGCGCCCAGAAGCTTGGCCAACCGGTGCCGCTGTCGAATTTCGTGGTCGAAGAGAACAGGTCGAGGGCGCAGCCCGCACAGCTGAAAGTCCCGGGTCGCTCTTCGCTGAGCAGCGGACTGGTGAAAGGACGCTCCGTGCCGCTCTGCCGTAAAACAGCATATTGCTCGGGCGTCAGGAGTTTGCGCCACTGCGCATCGCTGTGGGTCACTTCGAAAGTTTCATCGGCTCGCGAAACAGCGGGCCACCATGACAAGCCGCCGGCCGTCGCCAAGCCGATTGACGCGCTCGCGGAAAAAAGACGCCTCGTGATCACGATACGGATCTCCCGTATGGCATGGTTGGCCGGGGTTCCGTCAGAGGACCGTTCCCTGACAGATACGCAGCAATTCGCCGTATTGCGTGGGCTTG
>NZ_JAFAVV010000218.1 GCF_019242285.1 Bradyrhizobium sp. | reverse complement strand
ATGGGCGCGCGGCAGCACGCCGACCTCGCAGACGATGTCGCGCACGGTCCTGACGTCGCGGCCGTCGATGCGCTTGCCGGTATCGAGGATGTTCCAGCGGACGATCTTGGCTTCCAGCTCCTTGAACACGTCGGCGATGCGCAGCTTGTCGTGTTTCGGCTCCTGCCCTTCGGGGAAGAAGTGCGCCATCACCTTTTCCTTGGCGGCGCCGACGGCGGCGTAGCGCTCCTGTTTGATCGGGATCGCATAAGCCTTGCGCAGCTCCTGCTCGATCAGGCCGAGCATCTCCTTCTCGATCGCGCCGTTGTCGATGGCCTGCACCTCGCCCGGCTCCTTGGCCGCCTTCTCGGCGAGCTCGATGATGGCGTTGATGACCGGCTGGAAGTGGCGGTGGCCGAACATCACCGCGCCCAGCATGATGTCCTCGTTCAGCTCCTTGGCTTCCGATTCCACCATCAGCACGGCGTCCGCGGTGCCGGCGACCACGAGATCGAGCCTGGTGTCGGTCATCTCGTCGAGCGTGGGGTTGAGCACGTATTCGTCGTTGGCGAAGCCGACGCGGGCGGCGCCGATCGGTCCCTTGAACGGCACGCCGGACAGGGTCAGCGCGGCGGAGGCGGCAACCATCGCCAGCACGTCGGGGTCGTTCTCCATGTCATGCGACAGCGTGGTCACGATGACCTGGGTTTCGTTGCGCCAGCCGTCGACGAACAAGGGGCGGATCGGACGGTCGATCAGGCGGGAAACCAGCGTCTCCTTCTCGGTCGGCCGGCCCTCGCGCTTGAAATAGCCGCCGGGGATGCGGCCTGCGGCATAGGCCTTCTCCTGGTAGTCGACGGTGAGCGGCAGGAAGTCGACGCCTTCGCGCGGCGATTTCGACGCGACGACGGTGGCGAGCACCACGGTCTCGCCATAGGTGGCGATCACGGCGCCGTCGGCCTGTCGGGCGATCTTGCCGGTTTCAAGCTTGAGCGGACGTCCGCCCCAGTCGATCTCTACGGAATGAATATTGAACATCGCAGTCTTCTTTCATGGGTTCACGAAAGGCCGGACGCCCCAAACAAAAAACCATGCGCAAGACGGCGGGACGCTGAACGGAACAAGGTCAGCGTCCGGCGATCCTGCCATGGTTTTGTGTTTCGGATGGTGTCCATCCTCTCGCGGTGTCGCGGGCAACATGCCCGCCAGCCCAGCCGCCGGATTGCTGCTGGACCTCTCTTCTGAGCACGATCGGATCGTGCTCGTCTGCACGCTGACCTTCGGAAGCCCGCGACCGGCGAGCTTCGAAAGACCATGCAAAAACGCGCGTCAAACCGAACGCGCGTGTACTCAAAACAAAAAACTCAACGACGAATGTTGTGTTTCTCAATCAGTGCCTTGTAGCGCGCCTCGTCCTTCCTCTTCAGATAGTCGAGGAGCGAGCGGCGCGTCGACACGAGCTTCAACAGCCCGCGCCGCGAATGATTGTCCTTCACGTGGGACTTGAAATGCCCGGTCAGGTTGTTGATCCGCTCCGACAGGATCGCGACCTGGACCTCGGGCGAGCCGGTGTCGCCGGACTTGACCGCGTTGGCCTTGATGACTTCCGCTTTGCGTTCGGCGGTAATCGACATCGTCAAATTCTCTCGTTGCGACCGGAGCTGGCAGTCAGCCCGGTCAGGTTGAACACGCGCTTGGGGATGAGTTCGCCGTTGCCAATCTCGGCAAGCGCCAGAAGACGGCCTGCCACCGTGACATAGACTGTGCCGCTACTATTGGGCGCATCCCGTCCGCGCAACAAGACGGCCTGGCCCCGATGGAGCCTTGCCGCATCCGCCCGACTGACGGCCAGTGCCGGGATGTCGTCCAGCGCGGTCTCAACGGGCAAAAGCGCGTCGGCGAGGCTACCCTCGCCAGACGCGGCTCTATTGCACAAAGCCTCCAACTCTTCCAGTGGAATCATGTCGTTTTCGCCGAAAGGGCCGACCAGGGTCCGGCGCAGCGCGCAGATATGGCCGAAACAATTGAGCAGCCGGCCGATGTCGCGGGCGAGCGCCCGCACATAGGTGCCCTTGCCGCATTCGGCCTCGAACACCGAATGGTCGCTATCTAATTGTTTTACCAAGCTTAATTGGTGTATCTCGACGGGTCTCGGCGCCAGCTCGACGACCTCGCCGTCCCGCGCCAGGTCGTAGGCGCGCTCGCCCTGGACCTTGATCGCGGAATAGCGCGGCGGAGTCTGCTCGATCAGCCCGGTAAATTGCGGGAGCAAGGCGCAGATGGCCTCGGCGCTCGGCCGCTCAGCGTTGCTGCGGACGACCTTGCCCTCGCTGTCATCGGTGTCGCGTTCCTCGCCCCAGCGCACCATGAAACGGTAGCGCTTGCGGCCCTCCATCACGAAGGGGACGGTCTTGGTGGCTTCGCCGAGCGCGATCGGCAGACCGCCGGAGGCGAGCGGATCGAGCGTGCCGGCGTGGCCGGCGCGCTTGGCCGAGAACAGCCGCTTGACGACGGCGACGGCCTGCGTCGAGGTCATGCCGATCGGCTTGTCGAGCACGATCCAGCCATGAATGTCGCGGCGGTCGCGGCGGGGCTGCTGATTGTTCGGCCGCTGCTGCTTCAGGCGCGGATCGTTGTTGCTCCGCGGAGCGCCACTCTGCACCTCTGCCGGATCATCATTCTCGGCACCTTGTGAGGCGGCATCAGGTGAGCCGATTTCGCTCTTGGTCGGGGGGGCGGTCATCAGTCTTCGTCCGAATCCGCTGCGAGGTCTTTCTGCACCGCAGGCGTTCGCAATAATTTCTCGATACGTTCCGCTTCGTCGAATCGATCGTCGATGCGGAAGCGGACATCAGGAGCAAATTTCAGGTTAACGCGCCGAGCGATCTCGCCGCGCAGAAATTTCTTGTTCCGCTCCAGGGCCGCGAGCACAACGTCACGGTCGCGGCCGCCGAGCGGCATGACGTAAATGGTGGCTAGCTTCAGATCCGGCGACATCCGGACCTCCGGCACCGTGATGATATGGCCTTCGAGGTCCGGATCGTGGGCGTTACCGTGCATGAGAATCTCGGCAACAGCGTGGCGCACCGCCTCGCCGACTCGCAGTTGACGCTGCGAGCCGCCGGGCGCGGCATTCCTGGTGTGGTGGTGGCGCGGCATTTTCCGATGATGACCCGATCATGCCCGGGCAGGGCCCGGACATTCATTCGCATAGATTAAGATATTTCACCGACTGAGCAATTGCCGCGGTCCAATTGCCGCGGTCGCAATGACGCCGATCGGCGCCATTGCCCCAGCCGGACGACGCGTGCGCGATCTGCGGGCTTCGGACTACAGCGAGCGCTGGATCGTCTCGACGCGGTAGCATTCGATCACGTCCCCGACGCGCATGTCGTGGTAGTTCTCGAACGCCATGCCGCACTCCTGGCCGGCCAGAACTTCCTTCACTTCGTCCTTGAACCGCTTCAAGGTCGAAAGCTTGCCCTCGTGCACCACCACGTTGTCGCGGATCAGGCGGACGTTGGCGCCGCGCTCGACGGTGCCGTCGGTGACCCGGCAGCCGGCGACCTTGCCGACCTTGGAGATGTTGAAGATCTCCAGGATCTGGGCATTGCCCAGCATGGTTTCGCGCAAGGTCGGCGCGAGCAGGCCGCTCATCGCCTTCTTCACGTCATCCACGAGGTCGTAGATGATGTTGTAATAGCGGATTTCGATGCCGTTGCGCTTGGCGGATGCGGCGGCTTCCTTGTTGGCGCGCACCGAGAAGCCGATGATGGCGGCGTTGAACCCTTCCGCCAGCGTCACGTCGGATTCCGAGATGCCGCCGACACCGGCATGCAGGATGCGGGCGGCGACCTCATCGGTGCCGAGCTTCTCCAGCGAACCCAAAATCGCCTCCAGCGAGCCCTGCACGTCGGCCTTGACGATCAGCGGGAACTCCTTGCGGCCGGAGGTCTTGAGCTGCGACATCATCTGCTCGAGCGAACCGCGCATGCCGGAAACGCTGGCGGCGGCGTTCTCGCGCTTCTGATGCGCACGGTAGCTCGTGATCTGGCGGGCGCGGGCCTCGTTCTCGACCACCGCGAGTCGGTCGCCGGCTTCCGGCGGGCCGTTGAAGCCGAGCACCTCGACCGGCACCGACGGGCCGGCGTCCTCGACGGTCTCGCCCTGGTCGGAGATCAGCGCGCGGACGCGGCCCATCTCGGCGCCGGCCACCACGATATCGCCGACCTGGAGCGTGCCGCGCTGAACCAGCACGGTCGCGACCGGACCGCGGCCGCGGTCGAGCTTGGCCTCGATCACCGTGCCCTCGGCGGGCCGCTGCGAATTGGTCTTGAGGTCGAGCAGGTCGGCCTGCAGCGCAATCATCTCGAGCAGACGGTCGAGATTGGTGTGGTTCTTGGCGGAGACCTCGACGTCCACCACCTCGCCGCCGAGCGATTCGACCTGCACCTCGTACTGCAGCAGCTCGGTGCGGACCCGTTCGGGCCTCGCTTCCGGTTTGTCGATCTTGTTGATCGCGACGATGATCGGAACCCGCGCCGCCTTGGCGTGGTTGATCGCCTCCACTGTCTGCGGCATCACGCCGTCATCGGCGGCGACCACCAGCACGACGATGTCCGTGACCTTGGCGCCCCGCGCGCGCATGGCGGTGAAGGCGGCATGGCCGGGCGTATCGATGAAGGTGATCTTCTTGCCGCTTTCCGGCGAGGTCACCTGATAGGCGCCGATATGCTGGGTGATGCCGCCGGCCTCGCCCGACACGACGTTGGCGTGGCGCAGCGCGTCCAACAGCGAGGTCTTGCCGTGGTCGACGTGGCCCATCACGGTCACGACCGGCGAGCGCGGCTCGGTGTCGGTGGAATCGTCGACGACGTCGAACAGGCCCTCCTCGACGTCGGACGCGGCCACGCGCTTCACGGTGTGGCCGAGCTCCTCGGCGATGAGCTGCGCGGTGTCGGCGTCGATGACGTCGGTGATCTTGTGCATCGCGCCCTGCTTCATCAGCAGGCGGATCACGTCGACGGCGCGCTCTGACATGCGGTTGGCGAGCTCCTGGATCGTGATCGCTTCCGGGATCGTGACCTCGCGGATGAGCTTTTCCTTGGGCTCGTTCGAGGCGTGTCCCTTCAGCCGCTGGGTGCGGCGGCGGAACGAGGCGATCGAACGCTCGCGGACGTCGTCGGCATTGAGCGCCGTGACCAGCGTCAGGCGGCCGCGCTCCTTCTGCGGCCCCGGCTTGTGCGTGGTCTTCGGCGCGGCGGGGGCGCGCATCCCGCCTCCCGGACCACGGCGAACCTGTCGGGGGCCCTCGTCCTCCTCGGCCTCCGCGGGTACGGCGCCGCCGGGCCGGCCGGCCGCTACCGCGGTCCGCGCCGGCGTCGCTGGCCGAGCTCCTGGCGTGGAGGTGGTACGCGCGGCAGGCGTCGCAGTACGGGCGGCGGGCGCGGGAGCACGGGTTCCCTGCGGCGTCGCCGTGGCAGAAGCCGTCGCCGGGGCGGCAGCGGCGGCCGATCGGGCGGCCGCCTCGGCTTCGCCGAAGCGCTTCTTGGCTTCGAGCTCGGCCTTGCGCCTGGCTTCCTCGTCGTGACGGTGGCGCTCCTCCTCGGCCTTGCGGCGCGCCTCGGCGGCTTCGCGTTCCGCCTTCTCCTCGCTTTCGCGGATCGCGCGGCGCCTCGCCTCTTCCTCGGCGTGCCGCCGCTCCTCGACCTCGCGAACGCGGGCATCCGCCAGCGCGCTCAGCCGCGCGGCGTGCTCGTCCTCGGTCAAGGTGCGCAGCACCACCCCCGATGCGTTGCGCGACTGCGACGGCGCGCCGCCTGAAGGGCGCTGCGGCGCAGCCTTTGGCGGCGGTGCCGGCTTGCTGGTCACGGCCGGCTCCGGCGCCGGGTGCGCAATCTCGGCTCCGTCGGCGCCGACACGGCGCTTGCCGCGCTTCTCCACGACCACCTGCTTGGTGCGGCCGTGGGGGAAGCTCTGGCGCACGGTGCCGGTCTCGACGCGCGGCTTCAGCGTCAGGGTCTTGCTCGGCACACTCAGTTTCTTGTCGCCGGGCGTGTTCTTGTCGGCCATTCAGTAGTCCTAATCTTGTGGTGCGTGAGCGCACCGACGTTTGACGCAACTTCAGCTATTTCGAATTCCTGGCCGCGGTTCCGGCAGTCTTGTCGGCGTCGGCCAATCGGTATCGAACCAGGGTATGGCTGCGCGACAGGAATGTCCTGCTCGCCGGGCCCGCGAGCAGCGCAGCATGTACCACATTTGACCGGCCCAATGCCAAATCCAATTCTGCCGACGTCAGCGCGTCGACGACGGGAAACCCCGGCGTTTCTCTCCCATTCCCGGCCTTTTGCCGCGCCAGCGCGTCCAGCTTCCGGATCCCGTCATGGGCCCCGTCGCAGGCGTGGATCAGTGCCTGGATCGCCACCCCCTTCGGGGGGGCGGTGAGCGCGGCCTCGACCTTGGCAAAGCCCGAAACCACCTGGCCGGCCTTGGCAAGCACGGCCAGGGCTTCGATCACGCTGCGGACCAGCAATTGCTCGGTATCGGCGGCCAGGCTCGCGGCAACGCGGACGTCGCGCCTGAACCCCCTGCCAAAATGGTGACGCCGGACGGCCTCCGCAACGGCCGAGCGCGAGGCGGAGACCCAAAGGCCTCGTCCGGGGAGCTTGCGCTTGACATCGGCGATGACCTCGCCGGACGGCGAGACCACGAAGCGGATCAGCTCGTCGATCGGCCGCACCTCGCGGCTGACCGCGCACATCCGCATCGTCGCGGACTTCGTGGTCCGCGGGCCGTTGTCGAGATCGGGGTCGGCAGTCGCGAGCATGCGTGGGGCATCTCCTTCAGGCCGCGTGTTCTTCGCCGGCGCCCTCGGCCTCGGCATCTTCCGGCTTGGCGAGATCGGCCTCGCTGATCCAGCCGGCCTTGACGCGGGCCTGCATGATGAGCGCCTCGGCCTCGTCGCGCGAAACCTCGACGCCGTCGAGCGCGCCGGTGTGCTTGGTCGGCTCGGAACCCTCCTTGCGCTCGGTCCAGCCCACCAGGTCGTCGGTGGCGCAGCCGGCGAGGTCGTCGACGGTCTTGATGTCGTTCTCGCCGAGCTTGACCAGCATCTTGGACGTCACGCCCGGCACCGTCTTGAGCGCATCCTCGACCCCGAGCTCCTTGCGGCGGGCTTCGAGCTCGGCCTCCTGCTGCTCGAGATATTCCTTGGCGCGGTTCTGCAGCTCGGTCGCGGTCTCCTCGTCGAAACCTTCGATGCCTGCCAGCTCCTTGACATCCACCAGCGCCAGCTCCTCGACCGAGGTGAAGCCTTCGGAGGCCAACAATTGGCCGACGACCTCGTCGACGTTGAGCGCTTCCATGAACACCCGGGTGGAGTTCTCGAAGTCGGCCTGGCGGCGCTCCGATTCCTCCTGCTCGGTCAGGATGTCGATGTCCCAGCCCGTCAGTTGCGAGGCGAGCCGGACGTTCTGGCCGCGCCGGCCGATCGCCAGCGAAAGCTGGTTGTTGGTGTCGGGCACCACGACCTCGATGCGCTCGCGGTCCTCGTCGATGACGACCTTGGTGACTTCGGCGGGGGCGAGCGCGTTGACGACGAAGGTCGCGATGTCGGGCGACCACGGGATGATGTCGATCTTCTCGCCCTGCAGCTCGTTGACCACCGCCTGCACGCGCGAGCCGCGCATGCCGACGCAGGCGCCGACCGGGTCCACGGAGGAGTCGCGCGAGATCACGCCGATCTTGGCGCGCGAGCCGGGATCGCGGGCCACCGCCTTGATCTCGACGATGCCGTCGTAGATCTCCGGCACCTCCTGCGCGAACAGTTTGGCCATGAACTGCGGATGGGTGCGGGAGAGGAAGATCTGCGGTCCGCGCGTCTCCCGCCGCACGTCGAAGATATAGGCGCGGACGCGGTCGCCGTTGCGGAACACCTCGCGCGGCAGCATCTCGTCGCGGCGGATGATGGCCTCGCCGCGACCGAGGTCGACGATGACGCTGCCATATTCGACGCGCTTGACGATGCCGTTGACGATGTCGCCGATGCGGTCCTTGAACTCCTGATATTGCCGGTCGCGCTCGGCCTCGCGCACCTTCTGCACGATCACCTGCTTGGCGGACTGCGCGGCGATGCGGCCATATTCCAGCGGCGGCAGCGTGTCGGCGATGGTGTCGCCGATCTGCGCGCCCGGATTGGCCCGGCGGGCGTCGTGCAGCGAGATCTGATTCGCCGAATTCTCGACGTGCTCGACCACCAGCATGTGGCGCGACAGCCGAAGCTCGCCCTTCTTGGCGTCGATCTCGGCGTGCACGTCGGTCTCGCTGCCGTAGCGGGCGCGGGCGGCCTTGGCGATGGCGTCCTCCATCGCCGCGATCACGATGCCGCGGTCGATCGACTTCTCGCGCGCGACCGCGTCGGCGATCTGCAGCAGTTCGAGCTTGTTGGCGCTGACGGCCATGGTGGTCTCCTTCAGGTCGGATCGTTGTCGCTCGCGCGTTCAGCGGCGAGGCGATGTCGTTTGGTGTTCTTGGCGGGCTTGCGCGGCGGCCTCTCTTGCGACCGCGCGCCGCGGTCCGCATGCGACGCAGGCCCTGGCTCCAGCCCGAGATCGCGCTTCAGCGCGCGCTCGGCCTGCTTGCCGCGTCGCATCGATTCGGCAATCAATTCGTCGGTCAACACCAGCCGCGCCTCGGCGATGTCCTCCATCGGCAGCAGCACGCTGGCGTCCTCGCCGGCCGGTGCATCGTCGCGCGCGATCTCGACCGCATCGCCTTCGACGCCCTTGATGGCTCCACGGAAGCGCTTGCGGCCCTGGCGGGCCACCGCCATCTCGATCTTGACGAGGTGGCCGGCGAAGCGCGTGAAATCGGAACGTCTTACCAGCGGGCGGTCGATGCCGGGCGAGGAAATCTCGAGCCGATAGGCGCGATCGATCGGATCGGCGATGTCGAGCACCGGCGACAGAGCCCGCGAGATCGCCTCGCAGTCATCGATCTGCATCGAGCCGTCCGGTCGCTCCGCCATGATCTGGACCGTGCAGCCCGCTTCGCCCGAGATCCTGATCCGGACCAGCCGATATCCCAATTGCCTCAGCACGGGATCGGCGATCGCCGAGACGCGCGCGGCTGCGCCCGGCTCGACCACCAGGCGCGGCTCCGCCAGCAATTCGGCGTCCATGGAACCCACGATCGGATCGGTCATGTTCGGCGTTGGATTGGTCCTGGCATTGTGCGCGAGGATGACCTCCTGAAAGCCGGTGCTCGGATTCCGGTCATGCTCGCAATCTATCCTGTTTCGGCGGCATCTCACCGACACCGGGCCGATCCGGCGGCGGTAACCGGGACGGACTGGTTCAGGTAATAAAAAAGAGCGGGTCCCGGGGGGCCCACTCTCACTACGCGATCGTATGAGATACCGTAAGTTGCGGGGGTGATATAGCTCCTTTCGCCCGTTCCGGCAAGGCCGGCCGCGACGAATTCGCGGAAGGCGGGACCTGGGCCTAACCCTTCCTTCACCAGACCCGCTTAGATTGCCGGCGATCGACCCGGCTATGCGGGGGCGTGGGGCCGGGTCGCGTTGCGTTTCGAGTAGCCAGATGACAGTCGCCACGTCGCTGATCCCCGGACTTGAAGAGATCGTCAGGCATGGCGATCCGAAGCGCCGCGCCGACGCCGCAGGCCGGATTGCTGACCTGTTTCTCCGGGATGCCGCAAGGCTCAGGCCGACCCACGTCCAGCTTTTCGACGAGATCCTGGTCGACCTCGTGCCGTTCGCGGAGACGATCGCGCGGGTCGAAATTGCCGAGCGCATGTCACATCTTGCCAACGCGCCGCCCTCCCTGGCCGGCCAGCTCGCGCGCGAGAAGGAGATTCTGGTGGCGGGACCAATTCTGCGCCGCTCGCCCGTGCTGCGCGAGCATGTGCTGCTCGAGGTGGCAGGCATCATGGGGCAGGACCATCTGCTGGCGATGTCGGAGCGGGCGAGCCTGTCCTGCGATCTCACCGACATCATCGTGCATCGCGGCGACCGCGAGGTCGTCCGGCGCACCGCCCGCAATGCCGGAGCTGCATTTTCCGACAACGGCTATTCGGAATTGGTCAGGCGCGCCGGTGGGGACGGCGTGCTGACGCTCACCGTAGGTCAGCGCGCGGACCTGCCCCATGCCCGCCTCAAGGAATTGCTGGCCGGATCGCTCGACGTGGTCCGCCGCCGGTTGTTCCAATTGGTAGGCCCGGAGCGTCAGGCCGCCATCAAGATGGCGATGAGCACCGTCGCCGGCGCGGCCGAGTCCGCCGAGGGCAGCGAGCGCGACTTCCTGCCGGCGCAGCGCACGATCCTGGCCCTGCACCGGGCCGGCAATTTTGGCGAAGCCGCGCTGCTCAACTTCGCCAAGGCGCATCGCTACGAGGAATCGGTCGCAGCGCTTTCGGCCCTGTCGGGGATCGCGATCGGAATGCTCGACCAGCTGATCTCGGGCGACCGGCACGATCCGATCCTGATCGTCGGCAAGGTGGCCGGTCTCGAATGGGCGACCGTGCGGGCCCTGATCCTGCTGCGGCTCGGTCGCGACCGCGCCCCGGCACCGGCGGACATCGAGAATGCCCGGGTGAATTTCGGACGCCTGATGCCGTCGACCGCCGAGCGCGTCGTCGGCTTCTGGAAGACTCGCCAGCCACTGTTCTGACCGTCGTGCAGCGCCGAAGCGGCTATCTTCCCGTCGAAAGCCATAGGGTGGGCTACGGCGCGGAGCGCCGTGCCCACCATTACATCAACAGTATTGCTTTCAATGGTGGGCACGCTTCCGCCTTCGTGTGGCGACTTACGTGCATGTGGTCGCTTAGTCCACCCTACCGATCTCCTGACGCAGTAGGGCTATCCCTTCCGTCGAAAGCGCAGATAGGTGGCGCGGCGGCCTTCGCGCTCGGCTTTGCGGCCGTAGCGCGTCATGGTGTAGCCGTCCCACGGCCTGCGCCAGTCACTGGCGCGATCCGCGAGCCAAATGAAGTCCGGGGAGCGCAGCAGATGCGCGAGCGTCCAGGCGCTGTAATCGTCGATGTCGCTGACGAAGCGGAATTCGCCGCGCGGTGCCAGCACGCGCGCCATCGCTGCGATGGTCGCGTTCTGCACGAAACGCCGTTTCCAGTGCCGCCGCTTCGGCCAGGGATCAGGGTGGATCAAATCGATGCGCGCGAGCGAGTGCGCCGGCAACCACGCCAGCAGCTCGGCGGCGTCTCCGGCGAACAGGCGGATGTTGCCGATCTGACGGCTGTCGATCTCCGTCAATATCTTCGCCATGCCGTTGACATAGGGTTCGCAGCCGATGAAGCCGCAATCGGGCAGGCTGCGCGCTTCCGCGATCAGGTGCTCACCGCCGCCGAAGCCGATCTCGAGCCGGACCGCGTCGACCGGCTTGCCGAACAGCACCGACAGATCCGAAGGCGTGGGATCCGTGACGTTGAGCGCGAGACGCGGCAGCAGATGCGTGATCAGCCCAGCCTGATGGGTGCGGAGCTTGTGACCCTTGCGGCGGCCGAAGAAGGAGCCGTGCCGGCGCTCCGGCATTCCTGCATCGGTCGATCCGTCGCCGTCGTCCCGACTGCCGGCCGGAGCGTTCATCGCAGAGTCTGACAGAGCCGATGGAGCAGCCGCGTCCTCGGCTCGAGCGAGGAAATATAGAGCTGCTCGTAGTGGGTGTGTGCGCCCTTGCCGTCGACTCCGAGGCCGTCGAGGGTCGCGGTAAGAGGCGCGGTGAAGTTGCCGTCGGAGCCGCCGCCGCTCTCGGTTTCGCGGAGCTCGAATCCGATCTCCCGGGCGAGCGTCCTTGCATGTTCGAACAGAGCCGCGCTTGCGCGGTCCTTCTCGAAAGGCGGCCGGTTGAGCTCGCCGGTCACCGCGACGCCGACGCCTTCGGTTCGGGATTTCAGATTCAGGATTCTCGCCACCAGCTCGTCGGCATCGGCCAGCGTCGGCACGCGAAGGTCCACCTCGGCATGGGCTTGCTCGGCGATGACGTTCGGGCGCGTGCCGCCCCTGACCACGCCGACATTGACGGTGATGCCGCGCGTCGGGTCGTTCATCGCCTCCAGCGCGGCAATGACGTTGGCGAGCTCGTGAATGGCGCTGTGGCCATCCTGCGGCCGCGAGCCGGCATGGGCGGGCACGCCCTTGATGAAGACCTCGAACCGTCCGACGCCCTTGCGGCCCGTGACGATCTTGCCGCCGTCACGCGCGGGCTCCGTCACCAGCACATATTTGGCCTTGCGGCCTTCGGATTCGATCAGTGCGCGGGAGGTGGGACTGCCGATCTCCTCGTCGGAGACATAGAGCTGCGTGATGCCGAGCGAGGAACGCCCGGCATCGGCGCAAAGCGCGCGGAACGCGTGATAGGCGAGGTAGGCGCCGCCCTTCATGTCGTAGATGCCGGGTCCGAAGGCGCTGTCGCCTTCGACCCTGAACGGCAGGCGGTCGATGAAGCCCTTTGGATGCACCGTGTCGAGATGGCTGAGTATCAAGATACCCGGCCCATCCTGGCCCCATGACGAGCGCGCCACCAGATGGTCGCCGCAGCCGTCCCGCCCGGCTACCCGCTCGAGCGCCGCCGGCAGGTCGCGATAGCCGTCGGCGACCAGCGTCACGAGCCGGTTGACCTGCTCGGTTGCTCCCGTCGGCGTCTCGATCTCGACCCAGCGGCGGATGCCGTCGAGGATGGTCTGCGAATCAAAGGGATTGATGGCCATCGGCTGACGACGCTTCGTTGAATCCAGACGAGTCTCCCTGCGGAGACGGTTTCGGATGCAACCGAATAGGCCAGATCGCGTGGTCGCTCAAACCAAAAGCATCACGCCTTGTCGGGCTCCTCGCCGGCGGCGGCGATTCGTTCCACCAGATCGACGATGCTGCGCCGGAGCTTGGCATCGGTGATTCGGGTGAATGCGCGCGTCAGTGCCAGGCCTTCGGATGTCGCCAGGAAATCCGAGACGTAGGTCGGCGAGGCGCCCTCGGCGAAGCCGCCGCCGCTACCTGCGCTGGTCGGTCCGCCCTCGAACAGGAACGATACCGGGACCTGCAGGACCTCCGAGATTTGCTGAATGCGGCTCGCGCCGACCCGGTTGGTCCCCTTCTCGTATTTCTGGATTTGCTGAAAGGTGAGACCCAGGGCCTCGCCCAGCTTTTCCTGGCTCATGCCCAGCATGATGCGCCGCATTCGCACCCGGCTGCCGACATATTTGTCAACAGGATTCGGGGCTTTAGTCATCTCCAACTCTCCTTGCGATCAAGCAGCGGCGGATGAGGCAACGAGGTCAGCATGCCTCTGGCGCCAACACCGTCAAATCTTGCTCGGAGGTCGGTCGAGATTGCAGACAATGTGAGCAATGAACTGACTGGATCGTACTCGCGCGTACACAATGCGAAGTACAACGTCGTTCTGTCAACTAGCGGATATATGCTTTCGAATATTTTTGCCGACCGTTGAAAATTGGTCAAACCCCCTCGGAAGCGATCATGGAGTCCTGGCGTCGGTTTGGCGGTCTCGGAGTGGCGGTTTGGCGAGCCGCGCACGCGCGACCAGAACGATGGCGATCAGCACCATGACGATGGCGGGCATGTTCCCATGGTCGGCGAACACGGTCGGCGGGATATCGACGGGAAGCGGCGCATCCAGCACCCCTTCGTTGCCGAGCCCGAGCCGCGCGACAATGCGTCCCACGGGATCGATCACCGCCGAGATTCCGGTGTTTGCCGCGCGGACCAGCGGCAGCCCCTGCTCGATCGCACGCAGCCTCGCCTGCTGCAGGTGCTGATAGGGACCGGTCGAGATGCCGAACCAGCCGTCATTGGTCAGGTTGACGATCCAGCCGGGCCGATCTTCTCCCGTGGCCGCGTCGCTTGGAAAAATCGCCTCGTAACAGATCAGCGGGAGCACTCGGGGCGCGTTCGCGACCGGCATCGGGCGGCGCAGCGTGCCTGGAATGAAGCCGCCCTGCACCCTGGTGAGCTGCTCGAAGCCGATCTTCTCCATCCAGTCCTGGAACGGCAGGTACTCGCCGAACGGGACCAGATGCAACTTGTCGTAGACCGACAGCACGGTGCCGTCGTGGTCGATCACATAAATCGAATTGTAGGCACGGGTTATACGTGTTCCTGGCGGCAGATCCGGCGCCCGAACCGAGCCGGTGATCAGCACGGTCTGCCTCGGCAGGAGGCCGGCGATCTCCGCCATCACATCCGCCTCGCGCGTCAGGAAGAACGGAAATGCTGATTCGGGCCAGATCAGGATGCCGACATCGCGCACGCCGGTCGACTGCGGTCCTGACGCGCGGTCGGACAGCGCGAGATAGTGCTTCATCACTTCCGCCTTGGCGGCGTAGTTGAACTTGACGTCCTGCTGCAGGTTGGGCTGCATGATTCGCAGCTTGACGTTGGCGACTGTCTCGGTCGGATGCAGCGACAGGCGCACGACCCCGAACGCGCCCATCGTGACCAGCGCCAGGATGGCTGCGGCGGGTGCGGTCCAGGACCGATACTCGCGTGGGTTGTTGTCAATCAGCACCGCCGGACTGGCGAAGATGGCGACGGCGAGGAACGTCAGACCCCACAATCCGACCAGCGAAGCCGTCTGTGCCAGTGCCAACGGCTCCGACAGCGCATAGCCGAAAGCGTTCCAGGGAAAGCCGGTCAGGACATGACCGCGCAACCACTCGCTGACGGTGAGGCTCGCGGCAAGCGCCAGAACACGCACAGCATCGCGGGTCCAGAGCAGGCGCGCCAGCGCGAAGCCGAGCGCGGTGAACAGCGCGAGATAGATCGGCAGGCCGAGCACGGCGAACGGCATCAGCCAGGCGAAGGTGGAGGCATCGACCAGGAAGGCGTAGCCGATCCAGTACAGTCCCGGCACGAAGTAGCCGAGCCCGAACCAGAAACCGGCCATGGCTGCGGCCGGCACGCCGCGCCAGCGGCCCGCACCGGCGCCATCGATCAGCCAGACCGCCGCGGGGAACGTCACGAACAGCACCGGCCAGGCATTGAACGGCGCCATCGCCAGCACCGACAGGGCACCGGCGGCGAGTGCAATGCCGGCGCGCTTCCAGCCCCAGGACAGCACGATCGCAAGGCCCGCGGCGCGAAGTTTCTTGGCGATCATCACTGCGGGGCCGCTCCGTCCGAAGGCGGTGGCCGGTTGTCATCGCCCGGCTGCGCATGGCCGGGTGAGTCCGGGGTTGATTCGCGTCGTCGATTCTCGCGTTGCGTGCGCGGCGTCGGCCGCTCCTTGCGGGTGGCGATGCGCAGCCGCTTGACGCGACGGGGATCGGCGTCGAGCACCTCGACCTCGAAATTGCCGGGACCGGAAATGACCTCGCCGCGCACCGGCAGGCGGCCGACATGGCTGACCAGATAGCCGCCGAGCGTCTGCACCTCCTCGCCGGCCTCGCCGGTGACGAACTCCTCCCCGATCACGGCGCGGGCATCATCGAGGCTCGCCCGCGCGTCGGCGATGAAGGAGTTGTCGGCCTGGCGCACGATCGACGGCGCCTGGTCGCTGTCGTGCTCGTCGTCGATCTCGCCGACGATCAATTCGACGATGTCCTCGATCGAAACCAGACCGTCGGTGCCGCCATACTCGTCGACGACCAGCGCCAGATGAACGCGTGAGGCCTGCATCTGCGCCAACAGGTCGATCGCGCGCATCGAAGGCGGGATGTAGAGCAGCTTGCGGATGATGCTGGCGTCGGCGAGCGATAGCGCGAGGTCGACGGCGCGCAGGTCGAGGCCGGCGGGAAACGGCTTCTTGCGCTTGGTCTTGATGGTCTCGCTGACGCGCGCCTTGGCGGTCATGAAGGCGAGCAGGTCGCGAATGTGAACCATGCCCTCGGGGTCGTCGAGGCTTTCGTTGTAGACCACGAGGCGGGAATGCGCCGCGCCTTCGAACCGGTCCATCAATTCGCCGAGCGGAATGTCGCGCTTGACCGCGATGATGTCGGCCCGGTGCACCATGATGTCGGCGATGCGCCGCTCGTGCAGGCCGAGGATGTTGCGCAGCATGGTGCGCTCGGCCGCGGTGAAGCCGGCATCGTCCGGCGTCGAGGCGTCGAGCACCACCTGCAGGTCGTCGCGCACCGATCCGGCCTTCCAGCCGAACAGGTTGCGGATCGCGCGGATCAGCCAGTGGTCGGTCGCGGGGCGGCCGACCTCGCCCGGCGGCACCACAACGGGCAGGTTACGCGGGTTGCGCGGGTTGTCGTGGACCGGGTCGGAGTCCGACATCTCAATCCATCCGTCCCCGCTCCGCATAGGGATCGGGAATTCCGAGTTGTCCGAGTATAGTGCGCTCAAGGGCTTCCATCGCTTCGGCTTCGTCGTCGGTCTCGTGGTCGTAGCCCACCAGGTGCAGGAAGCCGTGCACTGCGAGATGGCTGAGGTGGTGGGCGAACGGCTTGTGCTCGTCGTCGGCCTCTTTCCGCATCGTCTGATAGGCGATGGCGATGTCGCCGAGCGTGCGCGGCGCGTCCTCGCCGCCCTGCGGGGGCGCCGGCAGCGAAGCCGCGAACGACAGCACGTTGGTCGGCTTGTCGATGCCGCGCCAGTCGAGATTGAGCGTGCGGATGGTGGGGTCGTCGGTCAGCATCACCGCAAGCTCGGCGCCGGCCACGTCGGCGTCGATCGCGTCCGCGGCGGTCGCGATCGCGCGCTGGACGACGGTTTCGGCATCGGGCTCGCTCCGCCAGCAATCTGCGGCAACGAGGACCTCGGTGATGGGGCTGGTCGGATGCGACATGATGGTTGAGCGTTTCGTCGAGCCTCCAGGGCCTGACCTGCGGAGCCTTAGTTGCCTGTCGCCGAGCGCTGCGGCGACGCTTCATAAGCGGCGACGATCCGCGCCACCAATTCGTGGCGGATCACGTCCTCGGCGGTGAACCTCACCTGCGCGATGCCCTCGACGCCCTGAAGCAGGCGCGCGGCTTCGGCAAGACCCGACATCTGGCCGTTCGGCAGGTCGACCTGCGAGGGGTCGCCGGTGACGATCATGCGGCTGTTCTCGCCGAGCCTCGTCAGGAACATCTTCATCTGCATCGAGGTGGTGTTCTGCGCCTCGTCGAGAATGATCGCGGCGTTGGTCAGCGTGCGGCCGCGCATGAAGGCGAGCGGCGCGATCTCGATCTCGCCGGTCTGCAGCGCGCGCTCGACGATGCGCGCGTCCATCAGGTCGTACAGCGCGTCATAGATCGGCCGGAGATAGGGATCGACCTTCTCGCGGAGATCGCCGGGCAGGAAGCCGAGCCGCTCGCCGGCTTCCACCGCCGGCCGCGACAGGATGATGCGGTCGACCTCCTTGCGCTCGAACAATTGCGCGGCATGCGCGACCGCGAGCCAGGTCTTGCCGGTGCCGGCGGGGCCGATGCCGAACACCAGCTCGTGACGCTTGAGCGCGCGGATATAGGAGTCCTGCGCCGCGGTGCGCGCCCGCACCGGGCGCTTGCGCAGGTTGATGAGTTCGAAGGCCGATTTCGGCGCCTTGGCGTCGTACTCGAACAGCGAGCCCTGCGCGATCACGGCGCGGATCGCGCCCTCGACATCGCCCTGCGAAAGGTCGTGGCCCTGCACCGCCTGCGCATACAGCGCTTCGAGCACGCGCCGCCCGGCTTCGCAGCCGTCGCGGGAGCCGGCGATCGTGATGTGGTTGCCGCGGGAATCGACGACGATGCCGAGCCGGCGCTCGATCTGCGCGAGGTTCTGTCCATAGGGACCGACCAGCGCGGAGGCGGCGCGGTTGTCGTCGAAATCGATGACGACCTGCGTCTCGGGCGGAATCTGCATGTCGCGGTCGAATTTGCGGCTGGGAGCGAGCGAAGGCGAATCCGATGCGCTCTTGGGCAAGGGCTCAGGCTCCAATGCTGATGGGCGAAGGCTTTGGCTCGGTGCGGGGCGCGGGCAGGGCCAGCTCGCCGAGCAGGCTGTAGCGCTCCAGGCTTTCGATTCTGACGGGGAGGACGCTTCCGACGATGTCGGGCGAGGCCATGACATGGGCCGGCTGCAGATAGGCGGTGCGGCCGACGACCTGCCCGGGATTGCGCGCGGCGCGCTCGAACAGCACGTCGACCGTCGTGCCGATCGCCGCCATGTTGAAGGCCGATTGCTGGTGGTCGATCAGGTCCTGAAGCCGCGCCAATCGCTGATCCATGTCGGAAGCGGATACCATCTCCGCAAGTTCCGCCGCCGGCGTTCCCGGTCGCGGGGAATATTTGAACGAATAGGCCGC
The DNA here is from genome assembly GCF_019242285.1 of Bradyrhizobium sp. Lineage (GTDB taxonomy): Bacteria > Pseudomonadota > Alphaproteobacteria > Rhizobiales > Xanthobacteraceae > Bradyrhizobium. The sequence goes on along the minus strand of NZ_JAFAVV010000218.1, from coordinate 6,416 downwards.
AGCGTAACCGATTTGCGCGACCAGCGCGAGGGTGGCGGCGAAATCTTCCTCCCGCTCGCCGGGGAAGCCGACGATGAAATCCGACGAGAATGCAATGCCTTGTCGGGCGGTACGGAATCGGTCGATCACATCCAGGTAATTTCGTACGCTGTGCCTGCGGTTCATGGCCGCGAGAATCCGATCCGATCCCGATTGCACCGGCAGATGCACCAATGGCATCAGCGCCGGCAGGTCGCGATGGGCCTCGATCAGGCTGGCATCGACGTCATTCGGGTGGCTGGTCGAATAGCGCAGCCGCGCAATGCCGGGAATTTCGGCGAGCCGGTGCAACAGCTTGCCGAGCGGCCAGCTCGTCCCGTCCGGTCCTTCGCCGTGGTAGGCATTGACGTTCTGGCCGATCAAGGTGAGCTCGCGCACGCCGTGGTCGGCGAGCCGGCTCACCTCCTCGACGAGGTCGGCGACCGGGCGGGAGACCTCGGCGCCGCGCGTATACGGCACCACGCAGAAGGTGCAGAACTTGTCGCAGCCTTCCTGGACCGTCACGAAGGCGGAAATGCCGCGCGCACGGATCGCGTCGGCTTTCGGCGGCGGCAGGTGGGCGAACTTGTCGTCGGCGGGAAATTCGGTCTCGATCGCATGTTCGCGGCGCGCGGCACGCGCGAGCAGTTGCGGCAGGTGATGATAGCTCTGCGGGCCGACCACGATGTCGACCGTCGGCGCCCGGCGAATGATCTCGTCGCCTTCGGCCTGCGCGACGCAGCCGGCCACCGCGATCCGCATGTTGCGTCCCTCCCGCGCGGCCTGCTCCTTGAGGAGGCGCAACCGGCCGAGCTCGGAATAGACTTTCTCCGAGGCCTTCTCGCGGATGTGGCAGGTGTTGAGCACCACGAGATCGGCGTCGTCCGCGCGCGCCGTCTCGATGAAGCCCTCGCCGCCCAGCGTATCCGCCATGCGCTGGGCGTCGTAGACGTTCATCTGGCAGCCATAGGACTTGATGTGCAGCTTGCGCGGCGGCTTCATGGACCCTTGCATGCGATATCGGCGCGGCGCCCCCGGAGTGCCGCGTGGCTCTCATACAGTCTGGGCTGTGGAAAATCCAGCGGCGCGGCCTAATCCTTGCAATCTGGGCGAGTGGTGCGCTGGTGCGAGAGGCTGGTTAGGCGCCGCCGTTCAGGATGGATCCTCGTCGAGCGGCACGCAATAGAGCTCCAGCCGATGGTCCACCAGGCGGTAGCCGAGCCGGCGGGCAATCTCGGCCTGCAGCTTCTCGATTTCCTCATTGGTGAATTCGATCACCTTGCCGTCACGCAGGTTGATCAGATGGTCGTGGTGGCTTTCGCGCATCTGCTCGTAGCGGGCGCGGCCCTCGCGGAAATCGTGGCGCTCGATGATGCCCGCGTCCTCGAACAATTTTACCGTCCGGTACACGGTCGAGATCGAGATCTTGTCGTCCACCGCCACACAGCGGCGGTACAATTCCTCGACGTCCGGATGGTCGACCGCCTCCGCCAGCACACGCGCGATGACGCGGCGCTGCTCCGTCATGCGCATGCCGGTGGCGGCGCAACGCGCCTCGACGCCGGTGGGCTTCGGCCCGGACGAAGATTTGAGTGCGGTCATGGGTTCTTGCCTTGAGAGCGGCATCTCTGCCGGGGCATATCTTAGAACAAGTCGCGGCGCATCAGAAGCGCATTCAATTGTTCCCCGTCCGGTTGCCGGTAGTAGCGCTCGCGCCGCCCGACGACCGCGAATCCGGTCCCTTCGTAGAGCCGCCGCGCCGGCGCGTTGTTTTCTTCGACCTCGAGAAAGATGGAACGTACGCCTCGCCCGGCGAGATGGCCGAGATGTGTCAACAGCAGGTCACGCGAGAGGCCGCGGCCGCGATAGGAGGCGTCGATCGCGATCGAGAGGATCTCCGCCTCGTCAGCGCCGAACCGCGACACCGCAAAGCCCGCGAGCTTTCGTCCAATCCGCAGACGCTGGATCAGGGTGTTGCGCTCGATCACCATCTGCTCGAATTCGCTCTCGCCCCAGCCATGACGAAACGAGGCGGCGTGAAGCTGCGCGAGCCGCCGCGCATCGCGCGCCCGGGCGGGCTCGACCACCGCCTTGCCGCCACGCCAGAGATCCCGGAGCCATCGCATCATGACGCGGCGGGCTCGGCACGTGACGGCGCGACATCGCGCGACGGTCTTGCGTCGGGCGGCCGCAGATAGGTCGGCCGGGCGGGCGCGATCTCCGGGTCGGCCGCGGCGCCGAGCCACGCCACCCAGTCGATGTCGGGCGCGGCCCGCGAGTCGACCTCGCAGGGCGGCGGCACATCCTTCGGCCAGCGCTCGGCCAGCATCGCTGCGGCATTGCCGACCAGATGCGGTGTCCCGATCCGCGCGGCGGCGACCGCCTCGGCGATCGGCGCGACTCGCGGCCCGATCAGCGGGCCGCCGTCGCCGCCGACGACCTGGAAATACACCTGGTCGTGCCGGGCATCGATTGCCGAGACCACCGGCTGCTCGCCGCCGTCGCTCACCGCGGGCGCGGCATAGGCCGACAGCGTCGTTACTCCCACCACCGGCTTGCCGGCGGCGAGCGCGATGCCGCGTGCGGCCGACAGCCCGACGCGCAGCCCCGTAAAACTGCCGGGGCCGGTCGTCACCACGATCCGGTCGAGCGCGGCGAATGGCAGCGCCGCCCGCTTCATCACGCGCGCGATCAGCGGCATCAGCGCTTCGGCATGTCCCCGTTTCATCGAAAGCGATTCGCGCGCGATCGCGCGGCCCGCGTCGGTATCGAGCACGGCCGCCGCGCAGGCATCGAGGGCGGTATCGACAGCGAGGATCAACATCGCTCGAGCCATAGCATCTTTCGGCGGGGGAAATCGCGAGCCAGGTTCATCTGCCGGGTTCCATCCCAGAGATTTTCATCGATCGACCCCCGGCAACTTACGGGATACTAAGTAATTGAAAGGACAGACAAGTTAACCTGCCCTTAGGCGAGGTGATGCAACGGTTGCGACCGGGCGAGCGAGCCTTCTCGGCTCGGGGTGAGCGCGGCTCGGTTGGTCGATCGGCGCCCGTTTTCATCATGCCTATGGGCGGAGAGGGCTTCTAATGTCATTCTGGCAAGGCGCCGCGAAGGCGCGAGATGCGCTGGCACATGCGGAGGCCATCAGCCGGTCGCAGGCCGTGATCGAGTTCGAACTCGACGGCACGATCATCACCGCCAACCCGAACTTTCTCGACGCGATGGGATACCGGCTGACGGAAATCCAGGGCAAGCATCATCGGATGTTCGTGCCGCAGGACGTGCACGACAGCAGTGAATATCGCGCGTTCTGGGCCGACCTCAAGCTCGGCAAGTATCGCGTGGGCGAGTTCAAGCGTGTCGCCAAGGGCGGGCGCGAGGTCTGGATTCAGGCTTCCTACAATCCGATCCTCGACGGGGGCGGCAAGCCGGTCAAGGTCGTCAAGTTCGCGAGCGACATCACTGCTCAGAAGATCCGCAGCATGGAAGACGCCGGCAAGATCACCGCGATCTCGCGAGCGCAGGCGGTGATCGAATTCAATCTGGACGGCACCATCATCGCCGCCAACGACGGTTTCCTGAAGGCGATAGGTTACGATCTCTCCGAGATCAAAGGCAAGCATCACCAGATGTTCGTGCAGCCGTCCGAGCGGGAGAGCGCCGGCTATCGCGAGTTCTGGGCGGCGCTGAACCGCGGCGAATTGCAGAGCGGCGAGTTCAAGCGCATCGGCAAGGGCGGCAAGGAGGTCTGGATCATCGCCTCCTACAATCCGATCCTCGACGAGACCGGCAAGCCGTTCAAGGTGGTGAAGTTCGCCTCCGACATTACCGAGCAGAAATTGAAGGCGGCCGATTTCGCCGGACAGATCGAGGCGATCGGCAAGTCGCAGGCGGTGATCGAGTTCAGCATGGACGGGATCGTCCTCGATGCCAACGACAACTTCCAGAAGACGCTTGGATATTCGCTCGGCGAGATCAAGGGCAAGCACCACGGCATGTTCGTGGCGCAGGAGGAGCGGGAGAGCGCGAATTACCGCGCGTTCTGGGCGGCTCTCAATCGCGGCGAGTTCCAGTCGGGCGAGTACAAGCGTATCGGCAAGGGCGGCAGGGAGGTCTGGATCCAGGCCTCCTACAACCCGATCCTCGATCTCAATGGCAAGCCGTGCAAGGTCGTCAAATACGCCTCCGACACCACTGCGCAGGTGCTGGCGCGGATGCGGAGCGAGCGGGTGCGGAGCATGATGGAATCGGTCGCCGCCGGCGCGGAGGAGCTGAACGCTTCGGTGCGTGAAATCTCGGCCGCAATGGTCAAGTCGAAGGAGACCGCCAATACGGCGGTCGATCGGGTCGAGACCGCCGACCAGCAGGCGCAGCGCCTGTCGGCCGCGGCCGAATCGATGAGGTCGATCGTGCAGTTGATCGGCGACATCACCGGTCAGATCAATCTGCTCGCGCTCAACGCCACCATCGAATCGGCCCGCGCCGGCGAGGCCGGCCGCGGTTTTGCCGTGGTGGCCTCCGAAGTCAAGAACCTCGCCAATCAGGCCAAGCAGGCGACCGACAAGATCGAGCAGGAGATCGGCAACCTGAACGGCATCTCCGGCGACGTCGTCGGCGCGCTCAATTCGATCAAGAAGGCGATCCAGGACGTCAACGAGTACGTCACGTCCACGGCGGTCGCGGTCGAGGAGCAGAGCGCGGTCACGGCCGAGATGTCGAACGGCATGCAGCGTGCCGCGGCGGAGGCCGCGAGCATCGGCCAGGCGGCGTAGCTCTCACATCGGCCGTACTTCCACCACCTCGGGCACGAAGTGGCGCAGCAGGTTCTGGATGCCGTGCTGCAGCGTCGCGGTCGAGGACGGGCAGCCCGAGCAGGCGCCCTTCATGTTGAGATAGACGATCCCGTCCTTGAAGCCGCGGAAGGTGATGTCGCCGCCGTCATTGGCGACCGCGGGCCGCACCCGCGTCTCGATCAGGTCCTTGATCATGTCGACGGTCTCGGCATCCGCCTCGTCGAAGAACTCGTCCTCCTCGTCGCGCAATTCGTCGCTGCCGATCGTGCCGTCGGCGAGCAGCGGCGTGCCGGACATGTAGTGCTCCATGATGGCGCCGAGGATCGCCGGCTTCAGGTGCTGCCAGTCGCCGTCCTTCTTGGTCACGGTGATGAAGTCGGAGCCGTAGAACACGCCGGTGACGCCGGGCACCTCGAACAGCCGCTCGGCGAGCGGCGAGCGCGCGGCACCGGCACGATCGGTGAACTCCATGGCGCCGCCGTCGAGCACGATGCGGCCGGGGATGAACTTCAGGGTGGCGGGATTGGGGGTGGCTTCGGTCTGGATGAACATGGCTTTCTCCGGCGTCGCCGGTTCAAGGCCGGCGCGTGGATCGATCTCTAGCAGATGGCGACGGCCAACGCACGATCAAGGGGTTCCAATACCGCCGGCCGGCGTCCTAAAGAATGATAGACCTTGAATGAAGGCTCGTCGTGGCCTTACCTCTCCCCGCTCTTCTGCGGGGAGAGGTCGGATTGCATCGCAGATGCAATCCGGGTGAGGGGCCTCTCCACGAGTCCCGCTGCGGCATGTCCCTCACCCCAGCCCTCTCCCCGTGAAGAACGGGGCGAGGGAGCGCACTTCCTGCGCCGTTCGAGCGCCTTTACCTCGTCTCGTCAGCGCTTGCGGACGAAGCCGACGATGTCCTTGGTCTTCTCCATGGTCTCGGCGGCGATGGCACGGGCGCGGTCGGCGCCGTCGACGAGGACGGCGTCGACATGGCCGGGATCGGCGACCAGCCGCTTCATCTCGGCGGCGATCGGCGCCAGCTTGGTGACGCAGAGGTCGACCAGCGCGTTCTTGAAGTTCGAAAATTGCCCGCCGCCGAAATCGCGCAGCACGTCGGCCTTCGAGCGGTCCGCGAGCGCGGCATAGATGCCGACCAGGTTGTCGGCCTCGGGCCGCGCTTCCAGGCCCTTCTCCTCCGTCGGCAGCGGTTCCGGATCGGTCTTGGCCTTGCGGACCTTCTGCGCGATGGTGTCGGCGTCGTCGGTGAGGTTGATGCGCGAGTTGTCCGAGGCGTCGGATTTCGACATCTTCTTGGTGCCGTCGCGCAAGGACATCACCCGCGTCGCCGGCCCGGTGATCAGCGGCTCCGGCAGCGGGAAATACAGGCCGTCATTGAAGCCGTGGCCGCGGATCGAGTCGCCGAAATCATTGTTGAACTTCTGCGCGATGTCGCGCGACAGCTCCAGATGCTGCTTCTGGTCGTCGCCGACCGGAACATGGGTCGCGCGATAGACCAGGATGTCCGCCGCCATCAGCACCGGATAATCGTAGAGGCCGATCGACGCGTTCTCACGATCCTTGCCGGCCTTCTCCTTGAACTGGGTCATGCGATTG
>NZ_JAFAVV010000110.1 GCF_019242285.1 Bradyrhizobium sp. | reverse complement strand
CTTCGGCGGCATCGGCGGCTCGTTCGGATCGACCACGCATTCGATGAGGCACGGCCCCGGTGTTGCCAGCGCCTCGCGGAGCTGATCGCCGCAGCGTTCGGGATCCTCGATGTGGACGCCCGCGATGCCGCAGCCGCGGGCGACCTCGACGAAGTCGATCGGCTCCAGCTCGCAGCCATATTCGGGGTTGCCCAGGAACACCATCTGCTCCCACTTGATCTGGCCGAGCGCGTTGTTCTTGATGACGACCAACTTCACGTCGAGATTGTATTTCCTCAGCGTCACCAGGTCGCCCATCAGCATCGCCATGGCGCCATCCCCGATCACCGAGATGATTTGCCGGCCCGGATAGGCGATCGACGCGCCGATCGCATAAGGCAGTCCGCAGGCCATGCTGGCCAGCGTGCCCGAGCAGCTGAATTGCTGGCCCGGGCGCATGTCGATGTGGCGCGCCGTCCAGGCGGTGATCGTGCCGCTGTCGGTGATGACGATCGCATCGTCGCGCAGCAGCTTGTTGAGCTCGTGGGTGACGACCTGCGGCTTCATCGGCGTGTCGCGCCTCGTGCCGCGCTCGTGCATCAGCGCGCGCCATTCGCGCATCGTCTCCTGCGCGGCCTTGAGATAAGCGTCGCTGGGGTTGGGTCGGACGAGCGGCAGCAACGCCTCCAGCGCCTTGGCGCTGTCGCCGACCAGCCCCGCCTCGACCGGGTAGCGAAGGCCGATCCGCTTCGGATCGACGTCGATCTGCACGGCACGGGCGCTGCCCGGCTTCGGGTAGAATTCGACATAGGGGAAGCAGGAGCCGACGATCAGCAGGGTGTCGCAGCTCTCCATCGCCTCCTGCGACGCCTTGGTGCCGAGCAGGCCGACGCCGCCGGTCGCATAGGGGCTCTCGTCGGGAATGGCGCCCTTGCCGAGCAGCGCCATGCCGACCGGCGCCTTCAGCCGCGCGGCGATCGCTTCCAGCTCCGCGCGGGCGCCGAGCGCGCCGCGGCCGGCGAGGATGAAGGGCTTCTTCGCCTCCGACAGGATCGCGGCGGCGCGTTCGAGCTGGGCGGAATCGGGCAAGTGCCCGCCGCGTGCCATGATGTTCGACACATGATCCTTGATGTTGCGCTCGGAACGCTCGTCCTTGGAGACCGCCTGCGACTGGACGTCGACCGGAATGGTGATGTGGGTCGGCTGCCGGTAGGCGAGCGCGGTGCGGCAGGCCATTTCGGCGACATTCTGCATATGCGCCGCGCCCATCACCCGCACACTGTAGGCACAGGCGTCCATGAACAATTTGTCGAGGTCGACGTCCTGCTGGGTGTAGGTGTCGAGCAGATCGTGATGCTGCAGGCCGGTGATGGCGAGGACCGGCTGGCCGTCGAGCTTGGCGTCATAGACGCCGTTGAGGAGATGGATGCCGCCGGGACCGGAGGTGGCGAGGCAGACGCCGAGGCGGCCGGTGAACTTCGCGTAGGCGCAGGCGGCGAAGGCGGCGGCTTCCTCATGCCGGACCTGGACGAACTTGATCTCCTCGTGCCGGACGCGGAGCGATTCCATGACGCCGTTGATGCCGTCGCCGGGCAAGCCGAAGACGGTGTCGACGTTCCAATCGATGAGCCGCTGGACGAGGATATCGGCGGCGGTTGTGTGAGCCATGCGCCTATGGCTGCAGAGGGCGTGCCGCAGCGCCGTGCGCGGCTTGCCCGAGCAAGTCGCCGGGCGCTGTTGAGCAGTCGCTGAGCCAGGCCCTGCGCACACTCGGCGGGATCGAATCCGACGCATCCGAGCCAGCTGACGATGGGAGACCACGCCATGAACATCCGCATTGGTGCGCACGTCGAAGCCACGGACGGTCGAGTTGGCGACGTCTCGCGCATCGTCGTTGCCGCTCGAGGCCGGCGTTTGACCGAGCTGGTGGTGCGCGACGGCCGCGTGTTCGGCACCGAGCGCCTCGTGCCGATGGAGGACGTGACCAACGCCAGCTCCGACAAAGTCTCGCTGCGCGTGAGCCACGCCCAGTTCAACCTGCTGCCGCCGTACAGCCGCACGGTGGACTA
>NZ_JAFAVV010000053.1 GCF_019242285.1 Bradyrhizobium sp. | reverse complement strand
CAGGCTACGGGGTTCCCGACCGCTAAAATCGTCTGTATCAATGGGCCTGCTCCCGCGGGATATCGCCATGTCAGACCTATTCGATGTCAGTAAAGAAATCATCCTCATCACCGGTGCATCCCAGGGGTTGGGCCGCCAGTTCGCGCGCGTCCTGTCGGCACGTGGCGCGGCCGTCGTGCTCGCCGCGCGCCAGACCGGCAAGCTCGAGGCGCTGGCGGAGGAGATCGCCGCCAAGGGCGGGCGCGCGGTGGCGGTCGCGATGGACGTCACCGACACCGCCTCGATCGCGCAGGCGATCGACGCGGCCGAAGCGGCGCTCGGCCCTCTCACCGTGCTGATCAACAACGCCGGCATCGCAATCGAGAAGCTGTCGACCGACCAGACCGAGGCGGACTGGGAGGCGGTGATCGGCGCCAACCTGAAGGGCGCCTATTTCACGGCGACCGAGGTGGCGCGGCGGATGATCGCGCGCGAAGAGGGCGGCAACATCGTCAACATCGCGTCCGTGCTCGGGCTCGGCGTGATGAAGTTCCTGTCGCCCTACACGATCTCCAAGGCCGGCCTGATCCAGGCCACCAAGGCGATGGCGCTGGAGTTGGCGGCCAGCAACATCCGCGTCAACGCGCTGGCGCCGGGCTATATCGACACCGAGATGAACCATGATTTCTGGGCGACGCCGGCGGGCGAGAAGCTGACAAAACGGATCCCGCAGCGCCGGGTCGGCGCCGAGAGCGATCTCGACGGCGCCATCCTGCTGCTCGCGTCCTCCGCCTCGCGCTACATGACCGGCAGCGTGGTGACGGTCGACGGTGGGTTCTTGCTGAATTGACGGCGCCATGACTTGTCGTCGCGGATCTGTCGCCACAGACTCGATGCCACCTCGCCCCGCTCGCGGGGAGAGGTCGGATTGCATCGAAAGATGCAATCCGGGTGAGGGGACTCTCCGCGAGTCCCGCCGTGGAGACAGCCCCTCACCCCAACCCTCTCCGTGAAGAACGCTGTCATGTTCACACATCTTGCGGGGCGGTAGGAGGGCTGATTCCGTGGGTCAGTTGATGATTCGCGGGAGGATCTCATGGCTGGGATTGAATACGGGCTTGGACTGTTCAACGACTGTCGCTTGGAAAAAGGGGGGCCAATTTGCACGCGGCTCTGGTGGCGCGGCCGGGCTCGTGCATCCGCCGGCTGGCGGGGACACGGGCACGGGAGATTCAATTCACGCGTCTGCTGCGCAATGAAGCGGTGACGGTCGCCGAAATGGCGTCCCATGCCGCCGCGCGCACGGCCGTCCGTGCTGCGGGGCGGGACGTAGTCGTGGTCCAGGATACAAGCGAGCTGGCATTGGGAGGCCGGCGCGCGAAGGCGCAGGGCTATGGACCGATCGGCAAAGGCGGGGCCGTGCGCGGTCTTCTGCTGCACGCCGCCCTGGCGGTGGATGCGACAAGCGGCGGAGTGCTTGGCTTGGTCGATGCCAAGGTGTGGAACCGCAAGGGGGGCAAGACCACGCCCCGACGCGCACGCCAGACACAGCAGAAGGAGTCGCAGCGCTGGCTGGAGGTCGCTTCGCTGGCCGGAGAAGCATTGGCGACGGCCAACAGCGTTACGGTCGTGTCCGACCGTGAGAGCGATATCTATGAGCACTTCGCGCGACGGCCGGACAACGTGCATCTGATCGTGCGGGCGTGCCAGAACCGAAAGATCCAGACCGAGGACGAAGATCAGATCGACCTGTTGTTCCCGTATGTTGATGGCCTGCCGGAGCAGGGCCGGCTCACCGTGAAGATTCCGGCTGCACCGGGACGCAAGGCGCGAATGACGGAGCTTGCGGTGAGATATTCTCGCATCGTGTTGTGCAAGCCGCGGCACGGAGTAGCAGGCGATCTGCCCAAAACGATTGCCTTGACGATGGTCGATGTTCGCGAGACCTCGAACCCCGAAGACGGCAAGCCCATCCACTGGCGGCTTTTGACGACGCGTGAGGTCACAAGCCTCGGTGAAGCGCACAGGATCGTCGATCTCTATCGACTGCGCTGGACCATCGAAGAGTTCTTCCACACCCTTAAGACTGGGGGATTCGATATTGAGGCAGCCGATATTGGCGATCCGCAGGCCATGATCAATTTCGTCGCGGCGGCCACGGTGGCTGCCGTCACGGTGATGCAGCTCGTCAAGGCTCGCGACGACACCACGGGCCAGCGCCTCACCGACGCCTTCGAGCCAGCCGACCAGCCAATTCTCGAAGCCGTGTCGGCGCAATTGGAAGGCAAAACATCGAAACAAAAGAACCCCCACCCCAGCGGCTCGCTCGCCTTCGCCGCCTGGGTCATCGCCCGTCTGGGCGGCTGGACCGGCTACTACGGCAAACCGGGACCGCAGGTAATGCGCCGGGGCCTGGAGGACTTCCAGCGCATCAAATACGGAGCTACCCTGAGGCTTCAACATGTGTGAATCCGACAG
>NZ_JAFAVV010000897.1 GCF_019242285.1 Bradyrhizobium sp. | reverse complement strand
CGGGACGCGCGGAAACAGCAAGTGCAAAGAACAAGCGCGAAGCCGCCATCGCCGTTGGAACGCTCGATCCCGGAGTTCCCTACGAAAGTAGGTGGGCACCATATGTCCGGATCCACGGACCCGGCCAGGGACAGTTCCCTAAAGGATCGATAAGGCCCCGGGGATATATGGTCCCTGACGCGCGACGCAGCCTCGCTGCGCGTAATGTAGCGACGAAGCGCCCAAACCGCCAGCGTTAACCGGTGGCGGGATGGGATCACCACGTTGGCGCGGCCTGTTCGAGCCCTGTCGCCTGCATTATCGTTCCGGATCGCGGCGACCAACCCGCCAATCGAACTTGGGAAACGCCATGAAGCTCGGCATTGCCATCGTCGGTCTCTCGTTCTGGCTGTCTTCGGCCGTATTGGCCCAGCAGGTCGGCTCTGATCTTTATGCCCGGCATTGCGCCCAGTGCCACGATGCCGGCGACCCGCAAAGCCGGGTGCCCAACCGCGGCGCGCTCGGGTCGATGTCGTTCGAGCACGTGCTCCGGACCATCACCTCGGGCAGCATGGCCGACATGGCGAAAGGCCGGACGGAAGAGGAGCGCAAGGCCCTCGCCGCTTTCGTCACGGGCAGGACGGCCGGTGATCCTCCGGCGACCGCAACCAACGAGGCCTCGGCGGCGTGCGCCGAACGGCCGCTCACATTTGAGGGCGCGCTCGATGCACCGCGATGGAACGGCTGGGGCGCGGATACTAACAACAGCCGCTTTCAGCCGATGGAGATGGCGCGGCTGACGCCGGAGCAGGTGCCGCGATTGCAGGTGAAATGGGCTTTTGGATTTCCGGGCGTTACGGTCGCGAACGCCCAGCCCACGGTGATCGGCGGGATGCTGTTCGTCGGAGGCGCGGATCGCAAGCTTCACGCGCTCGACGCCAAGAGGGGATGCACGATCTGGACCTACGCGACGGAGGCGCCGGTTCGCACCGCGGTGAGTTTCGGTCCACTGGCCGGAACGGATCAGTTCGCCGTCTTCTTCGGAGACGTCCTTGCCAATGTCTACGCCGTGAACGCCGCGACCGGCGCACTGATCTGGAAGCAGAGGGTCGAGGACCACCTGGCGGCCCGGGTCACCGCGACACCGGTCCTGTCTTCCGGTGTCCTCTACGTTTCGGTCTCGTCCATCGAGGAGGCGACGGGATCGCAGGCGTCCTACCAATGCTGCACGTTCCGCGGCAGCGTGGTGGCGCTCGACGCCGCGACCGGCGGACGCATCTGGAAGGCGTATACGATTCCCGAGCCGCCACAGCCCACGACCAGGAATACGCAGGGAACGCAGCTCTACGGCCCGTCGGGCGCCTCGGTCTGGTCGGCCCCGACCATCGACGTTCAGCGCCGGGCTCTTTATGTCGCAACTGGAAATTCCTATTCGAACCCGCCGGCGGACACCAGCGATGCCATCCTCGCCTTCGACCTGAAGACCGGCCGGATGCTCTGGCACCGGCAGGCGACACCGAAGGACAGCTTCGTCGTGGCTTGCTTCGGCGCCGACAGGACCAACTGCCCGCAGGATCACGGGCCGGACCACGATTTCGGCCAATCGCCGATCCTGGCGGCCCTGCCCGATCGGCATCGCGCACTGGTCATCGCGCAGAAATCGGGCGTGGTTCACGCGTTCGATCCCGACGATGAGGGAAAGCCGCTCTGGGAGACGCGGATCGGCGAAGGCGGAGCGCTCGGCGGCAGCGAGTGGGGCTCCGCCGCGGATCAGAACCACATCTACGTCGCGAACTCCGACGTGCGGTTTCTTCGCGACGGCACCCGGCGCCTCGATCCGAACGCGGGCGGGGGCCTGTTCGCGCTCAGCCTGTCGGACGGGAAGGTGACGATGCAGGTGCCGCCGGTCCCATGCGGGGACCGCGAGCGATGCAGCCCCGCCCTTTCCGCCGCCGTCAGCGCCACTCCCGGTGTCGTTTTCTCGGGCAGCGTCAGCGGCTATCTGCGCGCCTATGCCGTGGAAGACGGGCGACTGCTCTTCGAATTCGATACGGCGCGCGACTACACCACGGTCAACGGCGTCCCGGGCCATGGCGGTGCGATCGATGGCCCCGGTCCGGTCATCGTGGACGGCATGGTCTACGTGAACTCGGGCTACGGGCAGTGGAGCGGCATTCCCGGCAACGTGCTGCTGGCGTTCGAGGTGCGTGAGCGCTGAGTGTCTGATATCGCGGCCGCTCACGTCAGCAGCAGCGCCATGCCCGGATCGCCCTTCTCCATCGCCCGCCGGTAGGCCGGCCGCGCGCCGATGCGGGCGAGATAGCCGATGATGTTCGGGCAGCGCTTCAGATCATAGGGCTGGAAGTAGCGCATGGTGGTGAGCGAGAAGCCCATCATGATGTCGGCGGTGGTGAAGGTGGGGCCTGCGAGATAGTCCGCGTCACGCGCCCTCGCCTCGATGAGGTCGAAGGCACGGTCGACCCGCGCTCTGGCGACGGAAAGGACCGGATTATCGTCGGCGAGCTTGAGCCGGTTCAACATCATCAACCGGCCCATGCCGGCCTGCAACGTGCCGTTGGCGAAATGAAACCAGTAGAGGAAGTGCGCGAAGTCGGGATCATCGGCCGCGAGCGCGAGGCGGCCGTTGCCGTATTTCGCGACGATGTACTCGACGATGGCGCCGGACTCGGCCAGCAGGAGATCGCCGTCGGTGATGACGGGAGCGGAGCCGATGTCGTGCAGCGCCTTGTAGTCGGCCGGCGCGAGCATGGTCCTGGCGTCGCGTGCGTAGCATTTCAAGGCGTAGGGAATCTCCAGCTCCTCGCACAGCCAGACGATGCGCTCGGACTGCGACCTGCCGAGATGATGGACGGTGAGCATGATGACCTCGTTCCGGTTTGCGATGCTGGAGCGGAGTCGTGCACGGTTTCCATCACGAGGCAAGCCGCAACGCAGCCAGGCCGCCGTTCGGCCTGGCTGCCTCTCACGAGGGCAGCTCCTTGCCGGTCTGCTCGCGGACGATGTACTCCGCATACCAGTCCGGCCAATCCTCATCATGCTTGCCGAGCCGCTTCTCATGCTCGCCATGCGCGGCCGCGGCGCGGCGCAGCGCCGCCGCAAGGTCGCCCGACGAGGTGAAGGTCGTGTCGGTTTCCACGCGGCCAGGCAGCCGCGTCGTGATCTCCTGCAGCAGCCAGCCATTGCCGTCCGGGTCGCTGAACGAAGCGAACGACCGGTAGCTGCGACGCTCCGGGTCTTGACCGTCGACGCGGCGCCGCCCGAACAGGTAGGGCTCGTCCGGCCCATCATAGACGCCGCTCGCGTCATGAAAGACCTCGGACACCTTAGCGCCTCTGTCGAGCAGCTCCTTGCGCGCGGCGGTGATGTCGGAGACGATCAAATACAGGCCCTGCGCCGAGCCGGGCGGCGCCGCGGTGACATTCCTGCCGAAGATCACCGAGCAGCCGGAGCCCGGCGGCGTGAACTGGATGACGCGGTAGTCGTCGCCCGAGGCAAAATCGGCGTCGAGCCGCCAGCCGAGGCCGGCATAGAAGGCCTTGGCCCGGTCGACGTCCGATACCGGGATCACGACGATCTCGAGCTTCATGTCGAGCCTGTTCATGTCCAAACTCCCCTTCCGGTTTCAAGGCGTTTATGAGCGGGCCGACACAACGAAGGTCCACGCCTGAACAGTCCGATCTTGGCGCCATCGTCGCGAAATTGCCCGTTAAGTGTTGTTAGGAGCCGTTAGCCGTCGCAAGCCGGACGATGGCGGCGACCGGGCCGCCGCCGGGCGGCCCCTGATGCTCGGCGCCGCCGGAAACATAGATCGCGCTGGTGCCGGCCAGCCCGCTGATCAGGCCGCCGACGGCGGCGCGGGCATGCCGGGTGGCGCTGATGTCGGTATCCTCCAGCATGGTGTGACGGAATCCGCGGACGCTGCCGTCCGGCGAGGCTTCCGCCTTGGCGAAGATGTTGACGAGCTCGCGGCCTGCCGCGGGCGCGGCCCCCACCTGCAATCCGACAGCGTGCAAAACCTCGATCACGGCGTCGGCGTCGATCGCGTCGCCCATGACGGCATGGGCAATCACGAACGGGCTCGCCGACGCTTGCGAATTGCCGAGCACGATGACGACGTTGTGCATCAGCTCGATGCCCGACGAGGTCGACGCCACCGAGGAGAACAGGTCGTAGCGGCGCAGCACGTCCTCGTCGCCGACCCTGTCCTCGATCTCGCCGAGCGCCACGGCAACGCCGAGCGCCGAGGCGCCGCGCGAAAAACCCATCGAAGCATAGGCGCTGGTGGTGGCGGTCGCGTGGCCGCGCGCGGCCGCCGCGGCAATGCGTTCGCTGGTCAGGAGCGGGCATTTGATCTGCACGAAATGGACGTCGCGCGGATCGGCGATCTCCGCGTCCACCATCGCGGCCGAGACCGCCTTGGCCGTTTCCGCAATTTGCGCGCTGCGGCCGAGCTCCTCGGGCAGAAAGTCCCGCGTCTGCGCGATCCCGATGCTGAGGCGCTTGCCGGATACGGCGAAGGATGGTCCGTCGGCAGCGACGCGTCGCGTGAATACGGTGATGTGCGGGCTGAGCACGCCCTCGGTGCCGCCGGACATCACGAAGGCGATGCGCTGCTCGACCGCGCGCGGCGTCAGGCCGAGATGCGGCGCGAGCGCCGCGCAGTGTGCGGCTGTGGCGTATTCCCGGGTGAAGTCATTGACGCCGCCATTGCCCTCGGTCTTGCCCAGGATCGCAAGGATCGCGCTTGGGTCGATCCGGCCCTGCGCGATCAGGCTCATGAACCCCGAGACATCGCCCGGACCGCAGGTGGCGATGCGGACGACGTCGACCGATGATCTGCGCATGCTGAACCCTCTGCCCAAAGTCACACATCGCGGGCCGCAAGGAAAGGACCTCACCGCGCCGCCTCGCAATGACGAGCCAGACTGCGGACATGCGGATGCATTCTCGCGACAGATCAGCCCGAGGTTTGCGAGACCGAAGCCCTCGAACATCAAGAGGGCGCAGGGAAGACCGGGCACCGGCTGATGCCCATGGCCCCCGTGCAACAAGGAAGCACGGGGTAGGAACCACAGGTTCAGCCAAGGATACCCGGCCTTCCCTGCGCGATGGTGTTAACGCTTATAACGTGCTCTCCTCGGCGCACCGGGCTTTCTGGCCGCCGTCATCCGCGGATCGCCCGCGAACTTGATTCCAGCGTCGGGGAATCAGGACCACACGCCTTCGCGTCCGCGTGGTGCTGCTCGTCTCGCAGCACCGCCGCGTCCATCGCATCCCGCGCCCAACGTTCGTGACGATCGCGAAGCGCCCCTCTTGCGGGCACGGGATGGCCCTGGATATACACGACTTCTGAAAAAAAGAAAGAAAAAAATCAGACGATGCCGCCTGAGCGCCGGCATCGGCCTGAAACGGCTCGCGAAATTTCCGTTTTGGCGCAGACGATTTCGGCAGGTTTTCCAAGCCGGCGCGGGGCAGTCGCCGTTTCACTCGCATCGGTTTCGCCCGCTGGGGCGAATCGGCCGCGCCGGATCGCAGGGCAGGACCATCGCATCTGGCTCGATTGACTGCGTCACGGACGGCGCGCTCCCTCCCCTGAAAGGCAGGGTTATCGCATATGAACTCGAGCCATCGGCACGACCGGTCACCCTCCCCTGGAGAAGGGTCGGCTCACATGAAGCGAAGCGGAATGTGAGCCGGCGTGGGGTGATGCTTCCGCGCGCACACTGTCTGATACGGCGAGACCGTCACCCCACCCCGGCACGCATCTCGCTTCGCTCGATCGCGTGCCGACCCTCCCCCTCCAGGGGAGGGTAAGCCCAACCGCTCTGCTCTCCCCATATGCGATAGCCCTGCGCTTGCGGGGGAGGGTTGGGATGGGGCCAGCCACCGGCACAAATCTCGCGGTGAAAGCTGACCCCCCGGATCGCATCATGCGATGCGATCCGACCTCCCCTTTCAGCGGGAAGCCATTCCTGACTACAACGGTGGACATCAGCGAGGAACCAACCGGAGGCGAACCGATTATGTTTCGGATTTAAGACGGGCCATTCCAATGAAAGTGCCGGGATCGTTCAGCAAGAATATCGACATAATCGGCTACTGCGATATGCAGGACCGTCCGGCCTTTAAAATGTGCATCCAACAACGGGCCGATCGTTGGTATCTCTACACGGCTCATTTCTGGCATCACGGCTGGAGCATCGTGGACGTCACCGATCCGGCTAATCCTCACGTTGAGCGATTTGTAGAAGGACCAGACAACACGGCCACGTTACAGGTGTCGTTGCAAGGCGAGACGATGGTCACCGCACTAGAAAAGCCGCTGCCCGGCTTTGGAGGAGACGACAACGCGCCGTTCGAGGAAGGCGTGCTGATCTGGGATATCTCCGATCCCATCGATCCGGTGAAACTCAGCCATTGGCGAACTGGGGGGACCGGCACTCATCGCAATCTCTATGCTGGCGGCCAATATGCGCATCTGGCCGCCAATATGGCAGGATTTAAAGGCAATATTTATGTCATACTCGACATCAGTGATCGCGGTAAGCCCAGAGAGGCAGGTCGATGGTGGATACCGGGTCAGAAAGAGGGCGAAACGCCGACATCAGAGATCGTGACCGCACGGGCAATCGCTTCGAAGAAGTACGGTCTGACATCTCTTTCGATGTGCGGGTGCATGGGCTTTTGCGGGCGTCCGGGCGTCGATGGAATCTCCTTGCACGGACCGCCTTACGTATCCAGCAATCTCGCCTACGTCCCTTATGGAGCAGCAGGACTCGTTGTGCTCGACATCAGCGACGTTTCTCGACCGAAGGAGATAGGCCGTCTCAATTTCAGCCCTCCCTTCCACTCTGCGTTCGGTGTGCATAGCGCCCTGCCAATCCCCGAGCGGAAGATCGCCTTCGTCAGCTCTGAAGACATATCGTACGGGCAGGGGCCCGCGCACCACGCTTCAATCGTAGACATCTCTGATCCGACGGATCCTTGGTTATTGTCCGTGCTTCCCCAGCCAATTCCACCGTCAGGCGCAGACTACCCGGACTTCCATAGCCGAGGCGGTTGGTGCGGACCGCACAACATCAATCACAATCAGTACCACCCGGATGTCGAGAAGCAGAGCGACCTCTTTTACATCGCCCATTTCAACGCCGGCCTTCGCATCTACGATGTCGCGAACACACGGCTGCCCGCCGAGGTGGGCTATTTTCTGCCGCCGGAGCCAACTCGCCGCTTTGGACCCATGCCACAGGGGAAGCTGGTTCTCCAAACCGAGGACGTCGTCGTAGACCGGCGCGGTTACATCTACATAAGCGACAAGAACCAGGGCGTCTGGATTTTGCGCTACAAGCGATAAAAACCTCGCAGTCCTGCCGGCTTTGCTTTCTTCATCGTAAGGGCGATTGGTGCGTGCTGCGCGCCGGATTCACGGACGTATTGGTCACCTGGATGCTGATCAAATGAAAAGGCGCGATCGGCAACCTCTGGTCTACGCTGACTCCCAAGTGCGTAGGGTGGGCAAAGCGGCCACATGCACTGAAGCCTGCCACACGAAGGCAGAAGCGTGCCCACCATTCCAGGCAGCGTTGTTGATGGATGGTGGCGCTTCCGCCTACGCTCGGCGAGCTTCGGCGGACGCGGACGCGCCTTAGCCCACGCTACCCCTCTCGCCACGGCGGCAGCGTCAGACGTTCAGATGATAGCGCGTATGCCGCAATTCGCCGGTTCGCGTCAGCGCGCCCATTGCCACCAGTTCCTGCAAGTCGCGCGTCGCGGTCGCACGGGAGGACTGGGTGATGCTGATGTAGTTCTGCGCGCTCAGCCCACCGGCGAAGCCGTCGACGCCCGAACGAAACAGGCGGGCAATGACCTTGTCCTGGCGCTCGTTCAGCCGGCCGCGCAGCCTGTCATACAGCCTGGCCTTGGCGATGTGGAAGTTCACCCGCTTGATGGTGTTGACCTGCGCATCGTTGACGGTCTTGGCGAAGTAGGCCAGCCAATCCGTGATCTCCAGCTCCCTGTTGTTGCGTTCGAGCGCGTCGTAATACGCAATGCGCGCGCGCTCGATCGTGTAGGCGAGCGCGATCAGGCTCGGCTGTCCGAGATGCTGCGCCAGCGCCTTCTCCGCGAGCGCCCGGGCGATGCGGCCATTGCCGTCCTCGAACGGATGGATGCAGACGAAATAGAGATGCGCGATGCCCGCGCGCGTCACCGCCGGCAAGGGTGGGGCGCCGCCGGGCTGCGTGTCGTTGAACCAGGCGACGAACGCGTCCATCTCGGCCGGCATGCATGCGGATGGCGGCGCCTCGAAATGCACCTCGGGCTCGTCCTCGCCTTCGGAGACGACCTGCATGGCCTCGACGTGGGTACGATAGGCACCGATGACGTCGATCTGCCGTTCGCCGGCCATGATCATCTTGTGCCAGGCGAACATCGTGTCATGCGTCAGGGGTGCCGCGAAGTTGCGATAGAGATCGACCATCATCTCGGCGATGCCGCGCTCGGCAGGCGGCACGCGTCGCCGATCGAAAGCGAGCCCGAACTGCTGACGCAGCGACCACTGAACGCTGTCGCGGTTGAGAATCTCGCCCTCGATCGCAGACGTCTTCAGCGCCTCGTCGCCGATCAGCTCGATCCTCAGTGCATCCTGGTCGTCGGCGCCGATATGGCGGAACGCGCCGATCAGCTCGCCGGCGCGCAGCAGGAACTGCCGCTCCGGCTCAGCCAGGGCATTGCTATCATAAGTGAATTTCGGCCAGCCCGGCCGTTGCCAGTTCCAGGTCATGAGTTATAGCGGCCATTCCTATAGCTCATAAATAGCACATAATTTGAGCTATAAAGAGCCTTTCCATAGCTCACCTATCGACGTTTGGCCAGCATGACCGACCTTGTCTTCGAATTACCAGGGACCGGCCGCCCGTCCGGGATGCGTCCGCGCCGATGGTTTCAGTGCCTGGTCTCTCGGGAGAGGATCGTTATGACAGCGTCGACATAGCGCTCCAGTCATCCTGCGATTTCCGGCTCAAAGCGTTTCGTCCAACCTCTTACGAAGGCCGGAAGTTCTTCGCGCCTGCCGGTCTTTATCAGGATCATCGGAGCATAATACGAAATGCAAAGCTTGAGATGCCGCCGCGTGCGGCCTCGACGATGCTTTCGAATGTCAGATGAGCATCGAAGAAAGGATACGCTTTCTTGCGCAAACAGTAGACGACGTCGTCGGCAACGCTCGTGGGCAGCTCGGGACTCGTAGGATGGGCAAAGCGGCCTCTTGCGTCGAAGCCTGACACACGAAGGCCGGAGCGTGCCCACCATTTCGGAGCGACACTGTGGCAAGATGGTGGGCACGGCGCTTTGCGCCTTTCCACCCTACGGACTCGCCTGCTCCAGCCGAAATCGGCGACTTCACTCACCCGATCGCGACGCCCCCACCCACCGTTCGGTTCAAGATCTGCGTCGTCTTCTCGATGCGCTCGGCGGCGGCGTTGAGGGCGTTCGCGACCGCGGCCTGGGTGGCCTTGGCGCGGTCGGCGGCGGCGATGCGGACGTCGCGGAGATTGTCGATCTCCTTCTGCAGATTGCGGATGCGCTCGCCGGCATCGAGCAGCTCGTCGCACACCGTCAGCGCGGCCATCACCGTGAGCCTCGCGTCACCGATCTCGCCGAACCGGCCGCGCAACTGCTCGACCCGCGATTCCAGGCTGTCGGCGAGCTTCAACAGCCGCACCTCCTGGCCCTCCTCGCAGGCCATGCGGTATTGCCGGCCGTTGATGGTGACGTTGATGTGGCTCATTCGTCCTCATCCTCTTCGTGGTCGGCGCCGGCGCCATTGGCCTCGCCGAGCACGGCGCGGATGGTGCCGATCGCCGCATCGAGCCGTTCTGCGATCTCGCGGTTGGCGCGCTCGAGCTTGCGCGAGCGCACCAGCGAGCCGTCGAGCTCGTCGGCGAGCCGCGAGCGGTCGGCGCCGAGCGCCTGGATCCGGGTCGCCAGCTCGTCCTCGTCGCGGTCAGCCTCGCGCCGCCGCTCGACCGCGCTTTCCAGCGCATCGAGCGCCGACATGAGCCGGCGCGTCGCCGAGTCGAGCTCGGCGAGTGGTGGCTCCAGGTTGGCAGGACGATCGTTCATACTTACGTACAATGCGCAACAGGACTTCCGCCGACCTGCCCGCCGCATTCCCTCAAGAGAAATGCGGCCAGGCCAAGCCTTTGGAGATGCTGAAATCTACGTGGCAAGCCGGCCCGGCGCAACGCCGCGTCTCAGCTATGCACCGCAAAGCAACTCAAACGGCGGCCTGGGCGTTGGACTCCCGGAACCCAGGTGGTATCCAGCCGAAATCCCCATCCAGACGCCCGTAAATCCGCGGGGCCCCGCGCACCGAATCAAGCCCTCATTCAGACGGAATCTCATCATGACGCAAGTCGATCCTACCCGTATGGCGAACGCGATTCGCGGGCTCGCCATGGACGCCGTCGAGAAGGCGAAATCCGGCCATCCCGGGCTGCCGATGGGCGCCGCCGACATCGCCACCGTGCTGTTCACGCAATTCCTCAAATTCGACGCCACCGACCCGAAATGGCCGGACCGCGACCGCTTCATCCTGTCGGCCGGCCACGGCTCGATGCTGCTTTATGCCCTGCTCTATCTGACCGGTAATGCGGAGATGACGCTCGACCAGCTCAAGCACTTCCGGCAGCTCGGCTCCAAGACACCGGGCCATCCCGAGAACTTTCACACCAGCGGTGTCGAGACCACCACCGGCCCGCTCGGCCAGGGCATTGCCACTGCGGTCGGCATGGCGGTGGCGGAGAAGATGCTCGCCGCCGAGTACGGCAGGAAGATCGTCGATCATCACACCTACGTCATCGTGTCCGACGGCGACCTGATGGAGGGCGTCTCCCAGGAGGCGATCGCGCTCGCCGGGCACTGGAAGCTCAACAAGCTGATCGTGCTCTATGACGACAACGGCATCTCGATCGACGGCCCGACCTCGATCTCCGATTCGGTCGACCAGGTGAAGCGCTTCAAGTCGGCGGGCTGGGCGGCGGAATTGATCGACGGCCAGGACCAGGCGGCGATCGCGGCCGCGATCACCCGCGCGAAGGATTCCAACAAGCCGACGATGATCGCCTGCAAGACCACGATCGGCTACGGCGCCCCGAACAAGGCCGGCACCGCCAAGGCGCATGGCGAGGCGCTGGGCGCCGACGAGCTGAAGGGCGCCAAGGAGAAGCTCGGCATCTCGCTCGAGCCGTTCTCGGTGCCCGACGACGTGCTTGCGGCCTGGCGCGCAACGGGGGCGCGCGGCGCGGAGGCGAAGCAGGAATGGGAGACGCGGCTTGCCGAGATGGGTCCGCGCAAGCGCGCCGAGTTCGAGCGCCGTCTGCGTCACGAGCGGCCGGCGTCGCTCGGCAAGGCGCTCAAGGAGCACAAGCAGAAGCTGCTCGCGAGCCCGCTCAACGTCGCCACCCGGAAATCCTCCGAGGCCGCCATCGAGGTGATCGCCGAGGCGATGCCGTTCGAATTCGTCGCCGGCTCCGCCGACCTCACCGGCTCGACCAACAACAGGGCGAAGACGGCGGAGAACTTCTCCGCCAAGACGCCCAAGGGCCGCTTCATCCATTACGGCATCCGCGAGCACGGCATGTGCGCGGCCGTGAACGGCATCTTCCTGCACGGCGGATTTGCGCCGCATGGCGCCACCTTCCTGACGTTCAGCGACTATGCGCGGCCGGCGATGCGGATCGCGGCCCTGATGCACGCCGGCTCCGTCTACATGATGACCCATGATTCGATCGGGCTCGGCGAGGACGGTCCGACCCACCAGCCGGTCGAGCATCTGGCGGCGCTGCGCGCGATTCCCAACATGCGCGTGTTCCGGCCCTGCGACGCCATCGAGGTCGCCGAATGCTGGGAGCTTGCGCTCAACCGTAACGACGGCCCGACCGTGCTGGCGTTGACGCGGCAGAACGTGCCGCAGCTCCGGACCTCCGCGCCTGCGGACAATCCCTGCAGCCATGGCGGCTATGAGCTGGTCGCGGCCCAGGGTGACGCAAAAGTGTCATTTTTCGCCTCGGGTTCCGAGGTCGAGATCGCGGTCGCCGCGCAGAAAACCTTAACGGAGCGCGGCATTGCGTCGCGCGTGGTCTCGGTGCCCGCACTGGAGCTGCTGCTGGCGCAGCCGGCCGAGAAGCGCGCTGCGATCATCGGCAATGCCCCGGTCAAGATCGCGATCGAGGCCGCAGTGCGCTGGGGCTGGGACGCCGTGATCGGCCAGGACGGCGAGTTCATCGGCATGCACTCGTTTGGCGAGAGCGCACCCGCCAAGGACCTGTTCAAGCATTTCAACATTACCGCCGAGGCGGCGGTCAACGCGGCGCTGAAACGCCTGGGGAACAGTTGAGCTGGCAAGGAAAAAGGACTACCAAGGGCTCAATCTTTCCCGCTCCCGCCCGGCCGAACCGGGCGTGTCCGCCCAAAGAGCCACGCCGAGGACTTATGGACAGTCCTTGCGGGGCGACAGACTCATTAGAGGAGACGACAGATGGCAGTCCGCGTCGGAATCAACGGATTTGGCCGCATCGGCCGCAACGTGCTGCGCGCGATCGCGGAATCCGGCCGCAAGGACATCGAGGTGGTCGGCATCAACGATCTCGGTCCGGTCGAGACCAATGCGCACCTGCTGCGCTATGACTCCGTGCACGGCCGCTTCCCCGGCACCGTGACGGTCGACGGCGATACGATCAGCCTCGGCAACGGCAAGATCAAGGTGTCGGCCGAGCGCGATCCCTCGAGGCTGCCCTGGAAGGAGCTCGGCGTCGATATCGCGCTGGAATGCACCGGCATCTTCACTGCCAAGGACAAGGCCTCCGCGCATTTGACCGCCGGCGCCAAGCGCGTGCTGGTCTCGGCACCGGCCGACGGCGCCGACGCCACCATCGTGTTCGGCGTCAATCACGACACGCTGAGCAAGGAGCACATGGTGGTCTCCAACGGCTCCTGCACCACCAACTGCCTGGCGCCCGTGGCCAAGGTCTTGCACGACACGGTCGGCATCGAGACCGGCTTCATGACCACGATCCACGCCTATACCGGCGACCAGCCGACGCTGGACACGCTGCACAAGGACCTCTACCGCGGCCGCGCGGCTGCGATGTCGATGATCCCGACCTCGACCGGCGCCGCCAAGGCGATCGGGCTGGTGCTGCCTGAGCTGAAGGGCAAGCTCGACGGCGTCTCGATCCGCGTGCCGACGCCCAACGTCTCGGTGATCGATTTCAAGATCGTGGCGAAGCGCGCCACCGACGCCAAGGAGATCAATGAGGCGATGAAGCGCGCCAGCGAGCAGCAGCTCAAGGGCATCCTGGGCTATACCACCGCCCCCAACGTCTCGATCGACTTCAACCACGACCCGCATTCGTCGACGTTCCACATGGACCAGACCAAGGTGCAGAACGGCAATTTCGTGCGCGTGATGTCCTGGTACGACAACGAGTGGGGTTTTTCCAATCGCATGGCCGACACGGCGGTGGCGATGGGCAAGCTGCTGTAACGACAAATACCCGTCATTCCGGGGCGGTCGCAGGACCGAACCCGGAATCTCGAGATTCTGGGTTCGATGCTTCGCATCGCCCCGGAATGACCGCAGGTGGACAATCCCCGGGCTCCACAAGGGGAGTATCAAATGACAAACCCATTCCGCACCCTCGACGACGTCGACCCGAAGGGCAAGCGCGTGCTCTTGCGCGTCGACCTCAACGTGCCGGCCGAGAACGGCCGCGTCACCGACGCGACGCGGCTCGAGCGCGTCGCGCCGACCATCACCGAGATCGCCGACAGGGGCGGCAAGGTGATCCTGCTCGCGCATTTCGGCCGCCCCAAGGGCCGCGAAGAGAAGGAATCACTGAAGCCGGTCGCCGCCGCACTTTCCGAAGTGATCAAGCGGCCGGTCGGCTTTGCCACCGACTGCATCGGCGAGCCTGCTGCGAAGGCGGTCGGCGCGATGAAGGATGGCGACATCCTCTGCCTGGAGAACACCCGTTTCCACAAGGAGGAAGAGAAGAACGATCCCGCCTTCGTCGCGGAGCTGGCAAAGCTCGGTGACATCTGGGTCAACGATGCGTTCTCGGCGGCGCACCGCGCCCATGCCTCGACCGAAGGCCTCGGCCACAGATTGCCGGCCTATGCCGGGCGCAGCATGCAAGCCGAGCTCGAGGCGCTGGGCAAGGCGCTGGAGGCGCCGGCCAGGCCTGTCATCGCGGTCGTCGGCGGCGCCAAGGTGTCGACCAAGATCGATCTGTTGGAGAACCTGGTGGCGAAAGTCGATGCGCTGGTGATCGGCGGCGGCATG
>NZ_JAFAVV010000851.1 GCF_019242285.1 Bradyrhizobium sp. | reverse complement strand
AGCGCGTACAGCACGCCTTCCGCCGTGCGCTGCAATCGACCATGCGATCAACTCAAGCGTGGGTTTTGCCTTTGCGCTTTCCGTCCATGCACCGCCGCCGCTAAAGGGCCGCGATGCATGGCTTGAGACCAGATGGGCCAGAGGGCTGCGCTCACTTGTCCTGGATCAGCCGCCCCAATGGAGCGAGCGGGGCCGACCGGCATCAGCTCGCAGGACATGACGTTCGCGGCCACGAGCGGCAGCGTGTCGAGCGTCGCCTTGGCCTCCTCGACCGAGGCCGCATTCATGAGAAAGATCGAACCGAACTTTTCGCGAAACCAGAACTGTTCGATCCCACCATCGAGATAGAGCTGGAGCATGTGGCGGCAGCGGCACGCGAACCTGCCGTCGGCGTAAAATCATCGCAGGCACACAACTTTCAATTGTCAATTTGAGCAGATTCCCTATCATCTCTCCTTTGCGTATGGGGGAATGTGCCATGCGTCAGCAATGGTTCCTTTGTTTTTTATTGATGTTTTCGATCAGCTTCGGAATCGGCACGGAAAGCAGCTTTGCGCAGCCGGCCGTCGACGAGAAGACGGTCCTTCAGATCTGTCAGGCCCTGTCGACCAAGGCCCCCGGGCTGATGCCGGCGATCGTGCCACCGGAAGCTGCACGACGGCTCATGACGAACTACGAACGTTTCACCGACATATTGTCGGGCTGCCTGTCCGCGGCCGAAACGGAGCACACCGCCCGTCGGGCGGGTTTCCTGGTCCAGAACACGCGATACGAAACCCGATGGTATTTCGTGCTCGACGAGAGCTCGATCGGAGACATCGTCGTCGAAGCATTCAGGCCCATCACGCTGGCCGATGACGGTGAATGGCAGACATTCCCGAACACGAGAGTGGTCACGGCGGCGCCGACGGCCAGTGAAAGCACGGCGCCGAGCTCCGAAACGGCCGACAGCCGTCCGATCACGAAAGGGCATCGTCGGACCGCCTATCATCACATGGCCAAGAAATCCCGAGCTTCCGCGAATGCCGACCGGGAATCGGCTCCGCCTCCAGCGGCGGAGGCGAGAACGACGAGCTCGGCACGCGATCCCTACATCGTCGAGTTCCACTACGCGACAAATCGCAAGGTGTCCGACGTCCAGATACCAGCCCCCGAAGTATCAGGCCCCGAATCGTCTCCGCCCCCCGACGAAAGTCCCGCCGTGACGTCCGGCCTGAACCTCTGGACGCCTGTCAGCGATTACACCGGCGAACGCAGCGCGGACCTCAGCTTCGGCGCCGTCAGCGTCCGCGTGCCCGAGGGCCATCTCGTCGGACAGGTGGAACTGCCATGGCGCGTGACGATTCTCGGCCACGTGTTCACGCGCAATGACCAGACCCGGTACTTCACCCTTCGCGACATCGAAAGAACGACCGAGGACGAATGGATCACGTCGCTGTCGCATGCAAAAGGAAAGGTGAGGGAGAAGAAGGCCCTCGTCTTCGTCCACGGCTTCAATACCAAGTTTCAGGACGCGGCTTTCCGCATGGCCCAGATCATCTGGGACCTGCAATTCCAGGGCACCGCGGTCCTGTTCTCATGGCCGTCCCGCGGCGAGATCGCGGACTACGGCTACGACAAGGACAGCGCGCTCGGCTCGCGTGCGGCCCTGCTCCGCGTCATCACGGATCTGCAGAAGGCGGGCTTCGACGAGATCGACATCATCGCCCACAGCATGGGCAATCTGGTTGCCGTCGACGCGCTGTCGAACAGCGCCGCGACCCAATCGCCCGTTGCGATCGCTCAGCTCATCATGGCCGCGCCCGACGTCGATCGGGACATGTTCATTCAGGAAGTTCCCAACCTCGCCAAGGTGGCAAAAGGTCTGACGCTCTACGCCTCCGCCAACGACAAGGCGCTCATGCTCTCCAAGCGCGTTGCCGGAGACATCCCGCGCGCCGGCGACGTGCCCGCCTCCGGACCGATCGTTCTGGCGCCGCTCTCCACGATCGACGTCAGCGCCGTCGGCAACGAGATGTTCGGTCTCAACCACAACACCTTCGCCAGCACCAAAAACGTGCTGAACGACCTCAAGATACTGCTCGCCACCGGCGCCCCGCCGCCCCGGCTCTCCGAAATCCACGGCTACCCGGAGCCGCCGCTGGTGGCGACGTATTTTCGGTATTTGCCGTAGTGTCTAGCAGCACGCGGAGGTCTTGACAGTCGGCTCGGGCGCGCAGCACGCACCGCTTTGCCGCTCATGCGCAATGCGCGCGACGTTCTCGCCCGAGCCGTCGCCATAGACGATGCTTTCGCCCGTGGTGTGGAAGGTCTCCCACGCAATGCCGGAGGGATCGTCGATCCACGACTTTTCAGACTTGGCGTAGCAACATGTCGTTTCGCCCTGCTCGATGATGTTGCCGCCGGCCTGCCGCAGGCGTGCATGCACCTCCTGCAATTCGTCGACGCTCTCCACCTGGATGCCGAGGTGATCGAGCCCGGGCGCGCGACCGCGGGTCGAGATCGCAAAGTTCACGCAAGGGTCGTCGAGCATCCACTTCGCATAGTCCTGCTTGACGACAGCAGGTTCGGCGGCGAACAGCGCGGAATAAAAGCCGACTGATCGCGAGATGTCTTCGACGGAGACGTGAACGTGCAGGCGCTTCATGATCGATCCTTTCAGGCCAGAATCCCGGTGCGCTTTCCGCGCGGGCTTGCATTCGGCGGCCGGCGCACGCGAGGCGCCATCGTCATGCCTGTCGTGAACGAGTAAGGAACTGCGGCTCTGAACGCCATCCCCCGAGCGCCACCCGCGCTTCAACGATCAGATCAGGGCGACGCGGCGACTTTCGTCACAGACCCCGCGTCGCCAGTATTTGTCAGTTAGTTCGGCCAGCAACGACCGCCTTCAGGCCCAAGGTGGAATCCTGGAGGGCATGCACGCTCAAATCCTTGGTTCGGCCAGCAACGCTGTCCTTCGGGTCCCAAATGCCATCCCACTGGACAAGCGCGGTTGGTCGCAAAGGGATGACAAAAGCCGCCTGGCCCGCGCCACCATCCCGGGCCACATCCCTCTGCGGCACTCGCGGTGCCGGCGAAACTTGCGACGCCGGCAGCAAGAGCGGCACCTAGAAGCAAAGTCCTCATCATCTTGATTTCCTCCAGTCTCTCCGGGAAGGAGATGGGCGCATCAGATGCCGGCTCAGCTGAATGGCATCTGAATGCTGGCTGGAGAAACGGAGGACCGACTCGCGCTGTGGCTGCGCCTTCAGCCCAGACCGCTTCAATTCCTCGGCACTGGGATCTCGGGAGTCGGGACCAAAAAATTCGATGGCTTGGCGGGCCGCGTCACTGCGCGTTCACTTCGATAGTATTCGCACTTCACCCGGCGCCATTGTACGCACTGCCTCTTGACGCGGTTTAAGAAGTCTATCCATGAGACGAGCATTCGAGCCTTTCGCGGCCGCACTCAGAACACGATTGACCGCGTCTTCACGCAAGGTCGCAGCCGCCCATAGCTGGTCACTTTGATCCGGGGTCGTCACCCGAACCAGATGTATGCCGTTCGCATCCATCTAGGACACTCTCCCAAAATGAAGTTGTCGATGCACATTTGCCGCGCCCAACCTAGCATGGCTTGCTTACGTCGACCTTACGCGGGCGACATCAATAAAACCGCCTTCCTGCCGGAGTGTCGCTATTGCGTGCAGCTCACCAAGAACTCTTTCCTGTGGGCGCTGACGATTTTCTGATCGATAGCCTGCTGGAGACAATCAAGTCGCGCCTGTACCATGCATAGCTGCATCTGATCCTGCCTGTCCTGGCCCGTGAATCTCTGTGACGCAGCTTGGCAAGCGGGCAAACTTTGGCCCGCCTACCGACGTTACTCATCCATAGCGGCGGGCCTGACGAGTCATTTTGTTCGTGGGCGGCATCGGTTCGTGTGCGCGTGAATCCATCAGTCTGTCCTAAAAGGGCGAGCAAGCCCAGCAAGTGGGCCCTCGTTCTCAACCATTCGCGGCGAGTTCCGACTAGCTGGACGTCTGGCCTGCGCCCTCGAACGATCCCGAGCCCGCCGGGCGGCTTCAGATTCTACCTTGCGAACGGCCCCTCCAATGCAAGTCGCTCGCGCGTAATTTCACTTTCAGACAAAGGCGGCTGAATGCTGCGTAGCTGTGCAAGCTGCGCCGCTCGCGCTCGCGCATAGAGTGCACGGCGAGCCTCACCGGGGCATCAGGCGCTAATCCGGCGATAGCGCGATAAATCAACGGATAGTAGTCGGCTGGGCATGGACCAATCTCAACTAACTACGAACTCCTGAACTGAACAGCTGACTTCCCTTCACGATCCGCAAGGCCTTGCCGTATCTTTAGCGTAGCTTCAGATTGGCGAATCTCCTTGAGAGCTAAGCTCTTGATTTTGTTGGTGCCGCAAGAGGGATTCGAACCCCCGACCCCGTCATTACGAATGACGTGCTCTACCAGCTGAGCTATTGCGGCGGACCATGACGGCGCGGCCGGGAGAGCCTCGCGGCGCGACGCGCTCCTGATATCGGGCATGGCCGCGCTTGGCAAGGAAAAGCGCGGGCCGCGAAATCGGGCGCAAGCGCGTCAGCTGCCCCAGCGCGACAGGAATCCGCGCCAGCCGCCGGCCTGCGCCTTCGGCGCGCCCATCTGTTCCGCGAATTCGTCCACCACCGGCGCTTCGTCCTCGTCCTCGACGCCGGGATCATCGGGGGCGCGCTGGATCGGGATCACCGCCGGCACCGGCGCGCGGGTCAGCCGGCCGCCGAGGTCGGAACGGGTGCGGAACAACGGTGCCGGTCCTGCCGGTGCGGGGGCCTGGATCGGTTCGGCCGATGGCGGGGACGGCGACGCAGCGGGCTCCGTCGCGGGAGACGGGGCCGGCGGCGGCGTGGCGGCGGGCGATGTGACTGCGACAGGCTCGGGCGCTTTCGGCGCCGGCGGCACGGCCGCAGGTGATGGCGGCGCATTGTCCTGTACCGTCACAGGCGCAAGCTTCGCCTCGGGCTTGGCCTCGTCAGATCTGGCATCGTCAGATTTGGTACCGTCGGGCTGGACCTGATCGGTCTTGGCCTGGTCGGTCTTGACCTGGTCGGTCTTGGCCTGGTCGAGCCGGTCCGGCTCGGATTTGATCTCGGATTTCACCTCCGCGATCTCGCGCGGCGGCTCGGCGAGCCCCTGGCGGACGATCGGCTCGGGGCGGCGCGGCGAAGGCGCTGCCAGCATCGCCTCCTCGA
The DNA here is from genome assembly GCF_019242285.1 of Bradyrhizobium sp. Taxonomy (GTDB): domain Bacteria; phylum Pseudomonadota; class Alphaproteobacteria; order Rhizobiales; family Xanthobacteraceae; genus Bradyrhizobium. Next base: position 4,493 of record NZ_JAFAVV010000851.1, on the reverse strand, counting down.
ACGGCGAGGACTCGATGGTCGCGCCGTGCTCCGACGGCAGGCTCGCTACCGGTGTCTGCCACTGGAAGGCGTCGAGCCGGCCGGTCACCGGCGACACCGGCCGCCAGCGCTCGGAGACGTAGCCGTCCGCGGTCCAGGCCGGATCGTGCCGCGCGCGCACCGCGCGCAAGGTCCAGGCCCGCGCCTTGCCGCTGTCGCCATGCTCGGTGCGTTCGAGCTCGGCCATCAGCATCGCCACCCGCTGGGTCGGCTGCGGCGTGAACGGCGCCAGCGCCTCGCGGGCGCGGACGAATTCGGCAGCATCGATGCCGGCGCGTGCCACCGCCAGCGCGCCCTCGATATTGCCGGGCGTCTTGGCCGCCAGCGTCTCGACCCGCACCAGCCGCTGCCGCGCCGAATCGCCGAGCCGGACATGGGCATAGGCGTCGGCCAGATCGGGATGCGGTTGCGCCAGCCACGCCGTCTCGACGATGCGCATGGCGCGGCGCACCTGATGCGCCTCGCTCTCGAATTTCGCCGCCAGCGCCGCGGCCGGCACCAAGGTCGGCGCGAGCTTGATCGCCTCCATCACGCAGTCGCGCGACAGGTCGCGGTCGGTCTTCTCCAGCTCCAGGGCCCGCGCCGTCAGCAGCACGCCGCGGCGGCGCCGATACGCGGCCCTGTCGATGCGGCCCGAGGCGAGATCGTTGTCGAGGATCGCAAGCGCGCCGGCCCAGTCGCCCTTGGCGCAGCGGAAGCCGAGCACGGCATGCGAGGCCCAGGTCGAGGACGGCGACAGCTTCAGCGCCTCCTCCGCGACCATCACCGCGCCGACCAGGTCGTCGGCGCGCTGCGCTTCGATGAACAGGCCGCGCAGGCCGAGCAGGCGGGTATCCTCGCGCTCGGTCATGCTGCGGAAGGCGGCGTGGGCGCCGGCGCGGTCGCCCTCGAGCTGCGCGGTCTGCGCATGCAGCAAGAGCGCCAGCGGATCGTGGCCGGCGAGCCGCCGCGCAGTGTCGGCATGCCGGCGCGCCACGGTGGCATCGCCATGGCCGACCGCGAGCAGGCCGTGGGTGATGGCGTGGCGGCCGCGCGCATGGCGCCGCTCGCGCCGGGAGTGCTGGATCCGGCCCGGCGTCTTGTACACCGTGCCGAGCAGCATCCAGGTCAGGACGCCCGCGGCGATCGACAGGCCGAGCCCGAACGCGAACACCGGCAGCGAGGTGCGCACCCGCAGGCCTTCCCAGGTCAGCACCACCTCGCCATGCTGGTCGGCGATCCAGGCCGCGCCCGCCGCGGCGAGCGCGATCAGCAACAGGAACAGGACGATTCGCAGCATGAAGATCCTATTGCGACGCCTTTTGCGTCACCTTGGCCAGCGCCGCCATGGCATCGTCGGCGAAATGACGCGAGGCGGCAAGCGCCGCGTCGCGGGCGGCGGCCCGGTCGATCCAGGCCTGTGCCGGCGCGCGGTCCGCGGGCGACAGCGCCTCCAGCTCGCGGCGGACCTCGGGCAGGTCGTTGCGCAGCGCGGCCGCCGTGATGCGCGCCACCACCGCGCCGCGGTCGTTGCCGACGCCGTCGGTGCGCTCGATGGTGACGAGCTTGGCCGCGCCCGCCTGCAAACGGTCGAGCACGCCGGTGCCGGTGGTGGAATTTTCCGGCGCGGCCGGAGACAGTTTCGGCACCAGCGCCAGCAATTCGCGATTGAGCACGAACGGGTTGGGCACGCCGGCGTTCGCGAACACCTCCAGCGGCTTCAGCGCGTCCGGATCGGGCGACAGCGACCTTGCCAAGGCCAGCGCCTTGGCAAAGGGATCGCCATGGCGCACCGCGACGTCGAGCAGCGCAGCGGCGACGACGCGCCGCAGCGGCAGGTCGTCCAACGGCTTGACGTCGGCGAGCTTGTCACCCTGCGTGGCAAGCGCGGCGCTCTGTGCCGCGGTGGCGCGCTCGAGCTGGGTGATGCGGTCGTTGAGCGGGCCAAGATCGACAGCAGCGGCAGAATCGGTCGTGGCGGGCTGGCCGGTCGGAGCGGCGGAGGCGAGCTTGTCGGTTTGCGCACGCAGCTTTGCGAGCTCGTCGCGCAGCGCGGCCTCCGATTTCGCGATCTCGCCGATCCGTGCGGCCATCGCGGGATCGGTGACGGGAGAAGCGGGCTTGCTGACCCTGGCCTCCAGGGTCGCGACGCGCGTGTTCAACTGCTCGATCGCCACCGTCTCGGGCGCCGGACCTTGCGGCGGCGGCTGCACCGGCGGCCAGCCCAAGAGCCAGCCGACGCCGATCACGAGGCTCGCTGCGACGGCGCCGGAAAACGGCGCGATCACCCAGGGCGAGATCGGGCGCGGCGATGACGCGCGGGTTTCGGTCTCGGCCTCGCGCATCGAAGCCGGCTCCGGTTCGGGCGCGGGCTCCGGACCGGCTTCGGCCGCGGGCGTCGCCTCAGGCCGCGGCTCGGGCGCGGGCCTGGTCTCGCTCGACACCTCGCTGGCATCGAGGTCGATGGTCGGCGGCGGCCGCTTCGGCCGTCCCGGATCAGCCGGCGCGTCGGTGTCCTCTAGCCTGTCATCGACCATGACGACGGTTCCCTGCCTGTCTTCGGGTGCCCAGATTCGGGCCCCCTCTTACGCCAAACTGGGCCGCAACGCACGCTCCAACGCCCCGAGCAGGCCGCTTTCGTCCGGCGACGCCGCCACCGAGACCTGCATCGCGCCGGCCTCGTGCAGCACCGAGGCCACGGTGGCGGAGATGCAGCATTGCGGCAGCGCCAGCGCCGAGATTTCGAGGCCCTCGCCGCGCACCGCCTCGACGAAGGCCTGCGCGGTCCGCGCCGAATAATGCAGCACCGCCTCGACGCCATTGGCCCGGAACGCCGCACAGGTGTCGCGCGGCAGGGTCAATAAAGGAACCATGCGGTAGGTGGTCACGGTCACGACGTCGAGCCCGCGCTCGCCGAGCTCGCCGGCGAGGTCGCGCGACAGGTCGGCGCCGGCGAGATAGAGCAGCACGGCCTGCTTGCGCTTCTTCTTCGGCAGATCGGCGATGATGAGATCACGCAGGGCGGCGGCGTCCTTGTCGGCCGAGATCACGTTGACGAACCCGGCCTCGCGCGCCGCCGCCGCAGTGTGCTTGCCGACGGCATAGAGCGGCAGTTGCAGGAGACGGCTCTGCACCAGCGCCGGCACCGCCGCGCGGATCGCGTTCGCGGAGCTCGCGATGACGGCGCGGATATCGGCGCCGTCATCGCGGAACGGCAGCGGCTCGAAGCGAAGCATCGGCGCCAGCAGCGCCTCGAACCCTCGCGCGCGCAACGCCGCCGAGGTCGCCTCATTGTCGGGATGCGGGCGGGTGACGAGAACGGCCATGCTTTGAGCCCCCTGAGCTCTCCCTTGGCGAGCCTTCCCATGTAGGTGGGAGATTGCGCTTTGCATCCCCCCAATGCTACCCGAACGGGGAAACAACGTGGCATTCTAGCGCAAGGGTACTCATTTGGATCACCGCCAGCCACTTCGCGTGCTCGGAATCGAGACCACCTGCGACGAGACCGCCGCGGCGGTGGTCGAGCGGGCGGGCGACGGCAGCGGCCGCATCCTCTCCAACATCGTCCGCTCGCAGATCGCCGAGCACGCCCGCTTCGGCGGCGTGGTGCCGGAGATCGCGGCGCGCGCCCATGTCGACGTGCTCGACGGCCTGATCGACCGCGCCATGAAGGAGGCCGGAACCGGCTTTGCCGACCTCTCGGGCGTGGCCGCCGCCGCCGGCCCCGGGCTGATCGGCGGGGTGATCGTCGGACTCACCACCGCCAAGGCGATCGCGATGGTGCACGACACGCCCCTGATCGCAGTGAATCATCTCGAGGCGCACGCGCTGACGCCGCGGCTGACCTGCCCGCTGGCGTTTCCCTATTGCCTGTTCCTCGCCTCCGGCGGCCATACCCAGATCGTCGCGGTCACCGGCGTCGGGCACTATGTACGGCTCGGCACCACCGTCGACGACGCCATGGGCGAGGCGTTCGACAAGGTGGCGAAGATGCTGGCCCTGCCCTATCCCGGCGGGCCCGAGGTCGAGCGCGCCGCGGCGAGTGGCGATGCCGCGCGCTTCGCTTTGCCGCGGCCGATGCTCGGCCGCGCAGACGCCAATTTCTCGCTGTCGGGATTGAAGACCGCGGTGCGCCATGAGATCGCCCGGCTCGGGACGCCGGCGCCGCAGGACGTCAGCGATCTCTGCGCGAGCTTCCAGGCCGCCGTGCTGGAGTCCACCGCCGACCGTCTGAGCGTGGGGTTGAAACTGTTCGAGGAGCGGTTCGGTGTGCCGCGCGCGCTGGTCGCCGCCGGCGGTGTCGCCGCCAACAAGGCGATCCGTGCCGCGCTCCAGGATGTCGCGGCCAAGGCCGGGACCACGCTGATCATCCCGCCGCCCGCGCTCTGCACCGACAATGGCGCGATGATCGCCTGGGCCGGCGCCGAGCGGCTCGCGCTCGGCCTGACCGACGATCTCGCCGCGCCGCCGCGCGC
>NZ_JAFAVV010000848.1 GCF_019242285.1 Bradyrhizobium sp. | reverse complement strand
CATGTGCACGATAGCGCCGGCGCTGCTGATTCAGCTTTTCGCCCGGTTTCGTAGTTCGCGCCCCGACGTCAAGCTGGAGCTGATCGATGGCACGGCCCAGTCTGTCGAAGAACAACTTGTCACCTCGGCGGCCGAGATTGCGATCTACTGTCGCCCCGACCGCGCGCCCGACTCCCGCCTGAATTATTTGCCGTTATTTCGCGAGCAGATGATGATAGTGCTTCCGTCCACGCACCGCCTCGTGTCGCATGATCAGATCGAGATATCGGATCTCGCCGGCGAAAGATACGTGCAGCGTTCCTTCTGTGAGTTCAACGACGTCGTCGACAGCGTGTTCGACGCCCGTGGCGTCGACTGCGAAACCGTCTATCGCAGCGACCGGGACGATTGGGTGCTGGCCATGATCGCAAGCGGCTTCGGATTCGGCTTCTTCCCGAAATATTCGATCTCGAATCCGGACGTTGTTGCAAGACCGCTGGTCAATCCGGAATTCTGGCGGGAAGTAAGTCTGACGACGGTGAAAGGAAGGCCGTATTCGCGTGCCGTCGGCGCCCTCGTGCACGTGGCGATGAGATCGTCATGGCTGGGCGAGGCCCCTCTGGCGGTCAGGAACCTCTCCGCGGAGGATGCCGGGTCTGACGATTGAAACCGACAATTCCGCAAAATCCCGCCTCCGGGCGCCTCTCACTCCGCCGCCACCGGCATCAGCTCCATCTGCTCGTGCAGGATCACGCCTGAGAGTGGATCGAATTCCCCGACCCACGGCGCGTGTTCGAGGACCGCCCTGGTGTGAGAGTAGCCCGCCTCCCAGCGCTGCATGATGCCGCGCGGGCTGAAGTCGATGTCCTTGGTATGGGTTTCGCGATCGAGCTGCGGTGCCAGCAGACGCACGACGTGCATGCGTGTTTGGCAGCCGTAACCGGCCATTTCACGCACCTCCGGATTGTCGCGCTCACTCTCGGGCAGTCGTCTGGCGAGCTCGTTGATGATGTGGCGCAGCCGATGCGCCTGTTGCTGACGTGCGATATGGCTCATGATCCGACTGGAATATTGCACGTCCTTGTGCCGGTTCAGCACCTCGGCCATCGTTGTCGGCTCGAGGCCTGCCGGATTCCACAAATGAACGGCGAAGATCAGCGAGTTTTTGCGCGGATTATCGTCGAACACGACTTCTGTCGGCGTGTTGGAGAGAATGCCGCCATCCCAATAGAGCTCGCCGTCGATGCGAACGGCGGGAAAGGCCGGCGGCAGCGCACCGGACGCCATAATGTGCCTGATGGTGAGTTCGCCATCGCGGCTATCGAAATAGCGCATCTGGCTGGTGCGCACGTGAGCGGCGCCGACCGTCAGGCGTGGGGTGCAGCTATTGAGCAAGTCGACATCAACGAGTTCGGTCAGCGTTTGCTCGAGTGGAGCGGTCAAATAATAGCCGGCCCTCTCGGCACCCAGCGGATAGGTGTCGCCGGCGTGTGCCAAAGCGTTTGGCCGAAAGAAGCCGGCTATTCCGTGCGTAATGGTCGCCCAATATGACAGTCGGTCATTGAAGCCGGGAAAGGCCGTGCGAATATTCCAGGCCGGATTTTGCTCCATCCGTTTCCAGAACTCCCTGAGGCGCGACAGCCTGTTCTCGACGGGATTTCCGGTAAGGATGCTTGCATTGATGGCACCGATCGATGTGCCGATGATCCAGTCAGGTTCGATCCCTGCCTCGTGCAAAGCCTGATAGACGCCGGCCTGGTACGAGCCCAGCGCGCCTCCGCCCTGCAGGACCAGCACCACCTGGCCCGGAAGATCCTTGGCCATCGATTTCAGCGTTGACGTCTTGTCGTGCATATCCTGCTCCTACTCGTTCGCCCCCGCTTAAGTTTCGCAAGGCCTTCGGTCTTGTTACACGGGCTCTGCTTCAATGTGCCGTCCAGCCTCCATCGACCGGAAGGGCAATTCCGGTGATCGACGCTGCAGCTTGACCTGCCAGGAACACTGCCAGCGTGCCGATCTCCTCGACTGTCGCGAAACGCTTGTTCGGCTGCTGGGCCAGCAGCACGTCACGGATCACCTGGTCGCGGGAGATGCGGTGTGCTTTGGCCTGGCCATCAATCTGGGCTTCGACAAGTGGCGTATAGACGTAGCCCGGGCAGATGGCGTTGCACGTAATCCCTTCTTCGGCGGTCTCGAGCGCGGCCACCTTCGTCAGCCCGACGATGCCGTGTTTGGCGGCGACATAGGCCGCCTTGAAGGGCGAAGCGACCAAGGCGTGCGCGGAAGCGACATTGATGATGCGCCCGAACTTCTGTTTGCGCATCGCGGGCAGTGCAAGCCGCGTCGTGTGGAATGCGGCTGACAGATTGATTGCCAGAATCTGGTCCCACTTCGCGACCGGAAACTGGTCGAGCGGCGCAACATGCTGAACGCCGGCATTGTTGACGAGGATGTCGAGCCGGCCGAGGTCTTCCAGCGTCGCAGCGATCATCTCGGCGATGGCGTCGGGCGAGGTCATATCGGCCGCTGAATAGACGGCCTTGACGCCGTAATCGGTCTCGATCGCGTCCCTCGTCCTCGCGATCTCGTCCGCGGCTCCAAAGCCGTTCAGAACCACACTCGCACCTGCTCCGGCAAGTGTGCGGGCGATGCCTAGACCGATGCCGCTGGTTGAGCCGGTCACCAGCGCCACCTTGCCGGCGAGCGAGCCTGTATCGCCAGCGGCATGCGATTTGATCTGGATATTCATCTTCCGAACCCTCTTCTGTAGCCGACGGCTCGGAAATCTGCATCACCAGTTGGATTGACGGAAATACCCTTTGGCTTCCAAAACCATAGGTGCGCGCTATGGCGCGTTATGGCGGTCCTGATATGATCCAGCTCCCGATCGGCTGGATTGCCAGGCGCATCAGGGGGAGAGTTCGATCATGGAAATGCACCAGGTGCGGTATTTCCTTGCAGTCGCGCGGACGCTCAACTTCACGCGCGCTGCCGACGAATGCAATGTGACGCAGCCGTCGCTGACACGGGCGATCAAGCAATTGGAGGCTGAGCTGGGCGGAGACCTCTTCAGACGGGAGCGGCCGGCCGGACTTACCGAGCTCGGACAGCGCATGCACCCCCTCCTGAAGCAATGCTACGAGGCTGCGGTCGGGGCTCGCTCTTTGGCCTCCTCCTTCAAGAGCGGCGAAATCGGCGCGCTGAGGATCGCGCTCACCCATTCGATCGACCTGTCGCTGCTCATCCCCTTCCTCGACCAGATCAAGCGACAGTTCAACCGATTGGAATTTCGCTTTCTTCGCGGCAACAGCCGCGAGGTCGGCGAACTCCTCAAGACAGGTGAGGCGGAGCTTGGAATTGCTGCCGAGATCGACCCGAGTTGGGATCGACTGGATACCTGGCCGCTTTTTACCGAGGACTTTCAGCTCGTCACCAGCGCACTCCATAGACTCGCGGGACGTGGCCGTGTCGAGATTGACGACTTGAGATCGGAGCAGTTGTTGTCACGCGCCTATTGCGAACTTGCCTCTCGCCTGAACGCCTCATTGCGCGAGCACGGCGTCGAGATGGATCATTGCCACGAAATCTCGAGCGAGCGGGACCTTATCGCGCTGCTCGAGGCCGACATCGGCGTCGCCATTCTCCCCGACACCTCGCCGATACCGCAGACGCTGAAACGAGCGGCTGTCGATGGGCTAGATGCTCGTCGGACGGTCAATCTCTATGGAGTCGCCGGCCGCGAACGCACAGCAGTCGCGTCCGCCGTGATGCGCATGCTGCGCGGCGCGGATTGGCGGCAATTTCTGGACCAGAGTCGGGCCGCGTGAGAATCCGCACGCGTGCTCGCGCTGCCTCGCCGAGGTTAGCTTGCATCCTTCAGTGCGGCGAGCAGATCCTCGATCGCCATGCGGTGCCGGAAGTCGGGATCGACAAAGCGCGCTTTGACTATGCCGTCGCGGCCTATGACGAATGTCGCGGGAATCGGCAATACCCAACCGTCATTGCCGTGAAAGCTCGCCATGTCGAGGTAGGACAGCAGTCGTTCAATTTCCACGCCGAGCCAGATCGCCAGATTAAGTGACAGCGCATATCCGTTGTCGAGGTCAGTCAGCACTGGGAACGGAGCGTCGGCTTCAGTCTTAAATCGTGCCGCATATTCCTGCGTCTCAGGCATGATGGCGACGATATCAGCGCCCAAGGCCTTGATGCGGTCATGGGCCTTGATTACGGCCCTGACATTGAGCCGGCAGTAAGGGCACCAGTGGCCACGGAAAAACATCGCGGCGACCGGGCCCCGTTCGATCAGTGACGCCAAGGCGACCAGTCGGCCGCTCTCGTCGGGTAGTACGAAAGGAGGCATCGGCTCGCCGGGACGCGGCGCGTTTTCCCCGCCGCCATTTTCGTTGACCCTGATGACGAGACGGTCGACGGCTTCGCCATAGGCCGGAAAGATCTCCCGGCCTGCCGCCGCATAGGCCTTGAGCTGCTCGTTCAGCGTGCCTTCCATCTCCCGGCATCGCTGAAAGGCGAGCTTGAGCCGCTCGGCGTCGACGGGCGAAAGCGATGTCATCCCTTGCTCCGGCAAGTTGGGCTTCAGATTGTAGTTCCCTGTATCGGCTGCCCACAAGGGGCGTCTTGTCTCGGCCAGGAACATTGCACGAAGCGCGATAGCATTGGGCTATCGATATCAGAGCCAGGCCGCATTTTATTTTGGAAGCTCGAGCGGCCATCCTGCCGCGGAAAACTGGCCACCGACAGGAGCTGTCCATGTCCCGCTACAACGTATTGCGACTTGGTAAAATTGCTACGTTTCTCATCCTCGTGCTTCTTTGGGCGTCAGCGGCGCCGATCGATGCCAGGATCGACCGCGACAACGGCATCGTCCGAGTCAAGAGCGCCGTTCCGATGGCCGAGGCAATCATCCGCATCAAGGCGGATATCGCAGCAAAGGGCATCAAATTCTTCGATGAGATCGATCAATCGAAGCTTGCGGCGGATGCCGGCATCAAGCTGCGGCCGTCTACCCTGCTCGTGTTCGGCAATCCACCGCTAGGCACGCTATTCATCACGTCGAACCCCAATGCGGGGTTGGATTGGCCAGTCCGCCTGCTGCTGACGCAGGACGACAATGGCGATGTCTGGGCTGTTTGGACGGATTTCGATTGGATTGCACGGCGTCACAACATCAGGGATCGTAATGCGCAATTCAGCATGGCCACGATGGTCGTAAAATCGATCACCTCTACCATCACCACCAAATGATCGCCTGGCAGTTCGCAACCGCCGACGAGTGGAGAGCTCGATGAGCGCAGAAAAATTTGACGTTGTCATCATCGGCGGCGGCAATGCCGGTATCGGCGTGACCGGTCCGGCCCGGCGTGCGGGACTGTCGGTTGCGATGATCGAAGCGCGCGATCTCGGTGGCACATGTCCCAATCGTGGCTGTACGCCAAAGAAGGTGCTGGTTGCTGCCGGACAAGCACTTCACGACATCGATGTGGCTTGGCAGCATCAGATCGACATCGGCGAGGCGAAACTGGACTGGACTGCACTGATCGCCCGCGAAAAGGACATGATCAAGGACATCCCGGAAAATCTGGCGCGCGCCATGGCACGCCGCAACGTTGAGGTCGTCCGGGGATACGGCGCTTTTGCGGGGCTGGACACGGTTCGGGTGGGTGATCGCACCCTTCAAGCCGGCCACATCGTGATCGCCACGGGATCAAAGCCGCGACCGCTGCCGATTGCTGGTGCCGAGTACATGGTCACCTCCGAAGACATGCTGAAGGAAAGCAGGCGTCCGAAATCGGTGGTCTTTATCGGGGGTGGCGTCATCTCGCTGGAGTTCGGCCATGTGTACGCGCGCGCTGGCAGTTCAGTCACGATTTTGGAGGCGCTGCCGCAACTCTTGCCCGCGATGGATACCGGCGCGGTCGCCGCGCTGCAGGCCGAGAGCGAGCGGATCGGGCTACAGATCAGGACAGGTGTAAAGATCGAGCGGATCGAGACAACCGGCGGACGGTTCCGCGTTGTCTTTATTCACGAGGGTATCGAAAAGGGGGCCGAAGCGGATTGGGTGGTCAATGGCGCCGGTCGCATCGCCGACGTCAATGCGCTCGGCCTCGCCGCTGGCCAAGTGGATCACGACAATGGCCGAATCGCCGCCGATGGCCATCTGCGCTCGACCTCCAATTCGCGCGTCCATATCTGCGGCGATGCCGTTCCGACGTCGCCCCAGCTGTCGCCCATTGCAACTTATGAAGGCGATCTCGTCGGCCGCAATATCGTCGATGGACCGAAGCACAGTCCCGACTATGCCAGCATCGCAACCGCGGTCTATACAGTTCCCGCGCTTGCCACTGTAGGCCTGACCGAGGCCGCTGCGAAAACGAAGGGCCTGTCGGTCGAAACCCATGTCAACGACATGCGCGACTGGTTTTCGGCGCGGACCTACGCCGAAACCGTCGCCTGGTCGAAGATCATCATCGATCGTGGAAGCGACCGGATTCTCGGCGCCCACTTTGTCGGCCACGCCGGTCACGAGCTTGTCAATATCTTTGGGCTGGCAATGAAGTTCGGCATCCGCGCGAGCGAGCTTCGCGAGCACATCTACGCCTATCCGACCTTCGCTTCCGACATCAAGCACATGCTCGGCCATTCCTGAATTCGCATAGCCCGCCGCTATCGACTCAACAGCCAACCGGCATTTCCCGAGGCCAAGAGTTTGCGCGATGCTGATGACACCAGCCGGCCAGTTTCCGGGACCGCGACATCAAAGCAAGGAGATAACGACATGTTCAATGAACTCGTAACCACGCGCAAGATCTGGCAGGCTCTCGGAGCGACCGGCGCCATTGCCATCTCGCTCGCGACAGCTTCCGCTGCACTCGCCGGCGAATGTCCCGCGGACAAGGTGAAACCCAACGCCCGCCCGATGGTCGATTACAAGCCGGTCGGCGTCACCGACGTCACGCTCGGCGCCATCGACCTCGGCAAGCAGCCAGCGCATATCGAGGGCCGCGAGCTGCGCTTCCGCAAACTGACAATTGAGCCCGGTGGCATCGTGCCCTGGCACAGCCACGACGATCGGCCAGCGCTGATTTTTGTCCAGCAGGGCGAAATCGTGGAATACGCCAGCAACTGCGTCGACCCCATCGTGCACAAGGCGGGTGATCTGCGACAGGAGGTCTACGGTACCTCGCATTGGTGGAAGAACCTCGGCAAGGAAACCGTCATTCTCTATGTCGGCGACGTCCGCAAGGACCCGACCGACCACAACATGTAACGAGCGCTCGACCCAACGCCTCGTTACGGATGTGACGGCCGGGAGCTCCGTGTCCAGCCCCGCACGCCCGGGCGTCACATCCCCCATTCGGGATCATAGGACTTGCTGCCATGACCGATATGCCGGCGGAAGCGACGATGGAAGCCATGCAAGCGCACGGTCATTCACCCGGCGCGGTGCTGCGGTCGGTGGTGATCGGCTTGACCGCGTTCTTGACGGTTGTCGATCTTTTTGCAACTCAGGCCATCCTGCCATCCTTGACGCGGCACTACGGGGTAACGCCCGGAGCGATGGGCTTTGCCGTGAACGCCAGCACGATCGGCATGGCCATCGCCGGACTGATGATCGGCTTGTTCAGCCCGCACATCGATCGCAGGCAAGGCATTCTGGCAAGCCTGCTTTTGCTCGCGATCCCGACAAGCCTGCTTTTGATCGCGCCAAATCTTGCCGTCTTCACGATTCTTCGTATTCTGCAGGGACTGTGCATGGCTTCGGCCTTTACGCTCACGCTCGCTTATCTGGGCGAGCAGTGCAGCGCGATGGATGCCGGAGGCGCCTTCGCCGCCTACATCACCGGAAACGTCGCAAGCAATTTGATAGGGCGTCTCATCTCGGCGACCGTAGCCGACAATCTCGGCCTGGCGACGAATTTCTATTTCTTTGCCTTGCTCAATGTCGCAGGGGCGTTGCTGGTCTATTTCACCATCAAGCGTGTCCAGCCGATGCGTTCAACCGGCCCATCGCAATCACCGCTTTCGGCCATGGTGGAACATTGGCGAGATCCGGCCCTGCGCGCCGCTTTTGGCGTCGGGTTCTGCATCCTCTTTGCCTTCATCGGAACCTTCACCTATGTGAACTTCGTTCTCGTCCGTGCTCCGCTGTCGCTCGGCATGATGGGGGTGGGCTTTGTCTATTTCGTATTCCTCCCCTCGATCGTCACCACGCTGCTGGCCGGCAAGGTGGTCGACAGGTTGGGGATGCGACTGTCGCTTTGGGGCGGTCTTGCGATCGCGGCACTCGGGCTGCCACTGATGCTCTCATCGCACCTTGCGGACGTGCTCGCCGGGATGGTACTGGTCGGGGTGGGCACCTTCTTTGCGCAAGCCTGCGCCACCGGCTTTGTCGGGCGGGCGGCGCGAACAAACCGCGGGGTTGCCAGCGGCAGCTACCTTGCTTGTTATTTCTTTGGTGGCCTGGTCGGCAGCGCGGTGCTTGGCCAATTGTTCGACCATTTCGGATGGCTCGCCTGCGTTGCGGGTGTCGGAGCAGCGTTAGGATTGGCATCCGCCCTGACGGTTCGGCTCAAGCTGCCATGATAGTCGGCGAAACACCATTTTCGGGCGTAGCTGCAGCCCATAGGATCCCCAGGGATGTCATGGTCCTCGGTGCACTGCCCGAAATGTTCCGAGTAAGGTCGATCGCCAGAACCTGGGGACGATTGCGGCTCGGCGCGACAGGACAGACCGCCAGGCGCGGGACCAGCACTACTCGCCCGACGATATGTCGCAATGCGCCAACGCGGAATTGACTCGGTCCGCATGCAGATTTCGCAACCTGGCCTCGACCCGCGACGTCGGGCGAATCGCAATCGGGCGACCAGGAACGTCACGCCGCCCGTCGCCGCTTTCGGGTCTTGGAAGGCTGCACATCCACCTCGTCCTCAACATTGTTGGCCGGCGCACCGTCCGACATGGCGAGCAGGTTGCGTTTCATGGCGAGAAGCGCATCCGAAGCGGCCTCCAGCTGCTTCCGGTCGATTCCATTGACGATCCTGGCGTTGAACTTGTCGGTCTCCTTCCTGAGCTTCTCCAGGAAGCCGCGAGCCTGCTTTGTGACGTAGACGCGCTTGACCCGCCGGTCGACCGGATCGGCCTGGCGTATCACGAAGCCGGAGGACTCCAGCCGGTCGATGAGCGCTCCGACGGCGACCTTTCCGACGTCAAGTTCATTGGCGAGCTGGGTCTGCGGCAGCCCGTCCTTGCGCGAGATGAACGCGAGCACCCACCATTGCGAGCGGGTGATCCGGAGCGGCGCCAGCGCGCGATCGAACATCATCCTCCTGAGCCGCGACACGTCATGGATGAGATAGCCGAGTCGAAGATCCCAATCGGGCTGATCAACCATCGATGTTTCCCTGCACGGCCGGTCGCGGCCGAGTTCAACCGATACCATGCACCAGCGTACTTTAAAGGGAAGGCTACGGAAGTGCATCAACCCGCCCCGTTCACGGTCCACGGATCCGCGGATTTGCAGAATAGGTACGCTAGTGTATTAATAACGCAAGGCGCTGATCTCTGTGCTGGAAGTCCCGGGGTGAGATTCCACCGAACGGATAGGACCCCGCCGACCGTGAGCGCGCATGAGTTGTTCAGCGGAACCGGCGCGCCGTCGCTGCCTGCGTCGTTGGCCGATCCGCGTTGCGCCTCCTCACAACTGGTACGCTTGTTTACGATCTGACAATACGGTAGAAAAACCGCGATAGACAGGCATATCATGTCTGGACGGGCCGGCAGTTCACCCTGCGACATCGACAAAGAGGCGAGCCAATGGCGGGGCTGTATTACGAGCAATTTTCGGTCGGACAGACCTTCAAGCACGAGATCCGGCGCACGGTGACGGACATGGACAACATCCTGTTCTCGTCGCTGACCTACAATCCCGCAGCGGTCCATATCGATCACGAATATGCGCGAGGAACCGAGTTCGGAAAGCCGCTGATGAACTCGATCTTCACGCTGGGCCTGGTCATCGGGCTCTCGGTGCAGGACACGACGCTGGGCACGACGGTCGGCAATCTGGGGATGGAGGAGACGAAATTTCCGCGCCCCGTCTTTGCCGGTGACACCTTGCGTGCGGAGACCAAGGTGGTCGCCATCCGCGAAAGCAGGTCGCGCCCCACCCAGGGCATCGTGACCTTCGAGCATCGCGGGTTCAACCAGCGCGACGAGGAAGTGGTCTATTGTCGCAGGAACGGCTTGATGATGAGGCAGCCCAAATGAAACTGCGCTCGCTGTTGTTCGTGCCGGCCGATAGCGAAAGAAAATTCGCCAAGGCCAATGGAATCGGCGCCGACGCGCTGATCCTCGATTTGGAGGATTCCGTTGCGACCTCGCGCAAGGCGTTTGCGCGCGGCGCTGTCAGGGAATTGCTGCCGGGTGGTGCAAGAAACTGGTCGTTCCTGGTCAGGATCAATCCGCTTGACACGGGTCTGACGCTCGAGGATCTGGCGGCCGTGGTTCGTCCGGGTCTGGATGGCCTTCTGCTTCCGAAGGTCAACGGCATCGAGGACGTCGATCTCATTGCAAATTATGTCGACGCGCTCGAGATTGCCGCCGGCGTGCCTCCCGGTCATGTCAGGCTCTTGACCGTTGCGACGGAGACGCCCGCCGCCATGATCGGCCTTTCCGGTTATGCGCGGAGGAACCCGCGGCTGGTGGCCATGACCTGGGGCGGCGAAGACTTGAGCGCGGCGCTCGGGGCCCTCACTCCGCGCGAGGCTGACGGCAGCTGGACCTTTCCCTATCAGGTCGCCCGCGCGCAGTGCCTGTTTGCCGCCGGCGCCGCCGGTGCTGCGGCGCTCGAAACGCTCTACGTCGATTTCAGGGATGACAAGGGGCTGGCGGAAACCTGCAGGATCGCGCGGCGGGACGGCTTTGTCGGCCGGATCGCCATCCATCCGGATCAGATCGCAACCATCAATGCCTGCTTTACGCCGTCGGTCGCCGATCTCGAGCATGCACGCCGCGTTGTCGCGGCATTTGCAGCGCAGCCGGATGTCGGCACGGTCGGCATCGACGGCAAGATGTACGACATGCCGCATCTGGTCGCCGCGCGACGGACGCTAGCTTCCGTGGGAGAGGGGAGCTCGAATGGATAGATCGTTTTCCAACCAACTTGACGTCCCGGAAGATCACGCCGCGATCCGCGACGGCGTGCGTGCGGTCGTCACGCGCTTCGATGATGAATACTGGCTGGCGCGTGACGACGACGGTGAATTCCCGCATGACTTCCATCGCGCCATGGCGGATGCCGGCTGGCTCGGCATTTGCGTGCCGGAGAAATTCGGCGGCGCCGGCCTCGGCGTCACCGAGGCTGCGATCATCATGCGCACGGTTTCGGAGTCCGGCGCCGGGATGTCGGGTGCATCTGCCATTCACATGAACATCTTTGGCCTCAACCCGGTAATCGTGTTCGGCACCGACGAGCAGCGCGCCCGCATGCTGCCGCCGATGGTCGAGGGCAAGGAGAAATCCTGCTTCGGCGTCACCGAGCCGAACACGGGC
>NZ_JAFAVV010000836.1 GCF_019242285.1 Bradyrhizobium sp. | reverse complement strand
AATCGATCGTTGTGGCGTTCAGGAAGGGGCCCTCGATCGTGCGGCTCTCGATGCGATCCGTTGCGGGGCTCGCCCAGATCCGGCGGGAGTGCTCGCCGACTGGGACACGTCCGCAGGCTATTGCGAGCACGGGATTGGGGACACGGTGGCGGACACCGGC
Source organism: Bradyrhizobium sp. (assembly GCF_019242285.1). Taxonomy (GTDB): domain Bacteria; phylum Pseudomonadota; class Alphaproteobacteria; order Rhizobiales; family Xanthobacteraceae; genus Bradyrhizobium. Next base: position 2,180 of record NZ_JAFAVV010000836.1, on the reverse strand, counting down.
CCCCATCGGCTGCATGCCCATGGCCACAACAGGCCGGTGCGCGGCCAGACCGGTTGGAACTGGTCCGGCCGCAACGACAGTTTTCGGCTTTCGCCCGGGGAATATGGCGGCCTCGAACTGCACGCCGACGCGCTCACCGATTGCCGGTGGGAGCCGACGCTGACGCTGAGCATTCCGGATCAGCTCAAGAGCGGCGTCTACGCCATAAAGCTGACAGCGGGCGATGCCGAGGAGTATACGCCGTTTTTCGTGCGTCCCAGCGACGCACCGAAGGCGGCGATCTGCTTGCTGATACCGACGGCAAGCTATCTTGCATACGCCAATATCAGCACCGCATTCGACGGGGCTTTGCTGCAGGCGATTACGGCCGAGACCCCGATCTTTCAGGGCGTCGATGTCGAGGTCTACAAGAATGACGTCGAGTTCGGTCTTTCGACTTACGACCAACACAACGATGGCGCAGGTGTCTGCTACTCCTCCTACCGACGTCCCATCATCAACTTCAGGCCGAAGTACCGCGCCCCAGGGCTTGGCACGACGTGGCAGTTTCCGGCCGACCTGTCGATCGTGGCCTGGCTGGACGCGATGAAATACGACTACGACGTCCTGACAGACGAAGATCTGCACCGGGAAGGCGTGGCGGCGTTGAAACCATACCGGGTGGTCCTGAACGGCACGCACAACGAGTACTACTCGGAGCGGATGATGGACGCTACCGAGGATTATCTCGCGACCGGTGGTCGCTTGCTCAATCTCGGCGCCAACTCCCACTACTGGTGCGTCGGCTTTCGCGACGAGGAACCCTGGGTGATGGAGGTCCGCAAACTGGAAGCCGGTTCGCGGGCCTGGCAGGCGAGGCCGGGCGAGCAGTACCTCGCGAGCACCGGCGAGCGCAGCGGCCTGTGGCGCCATCGCGGCCGACCGCCTCAGAAGCTCATCGGCGTTGGCTTCACCTCGGAGGGCATGGATCAGTCGGTGCCCTATCGCCGTATGCCGGACAGCTATCATCGTAGTGTAGCGTGGATGTTCGAAGGCATCGAGAGCGAGGTTTTCGGTAGCGAAGGCCTCGGCCTGGGGGGCGCCGCCGGCATCGAGATCGACCGCTATGACCTTGCTCTGGGAACGCCGCCGCACGCACGTATCCTCGCCTCGTCCGAACCTTTCACCGACAATTACCCGCTGGTGCAGGAAGAGATATTCTTCATGACGCCCGGCCTCGGCGGCACGCAAAATCCGCTTGTCCGGGCGGACATCGTCTACTTCACCACGCCGAACCATGGCGCCGTTTTCGCCACCGGCTCGATCGCCTGGGGCAGCGCGCTGCCGTGCCGGAACTTCGTTAACCCCATATCGCGGCTGACAAAGAACGTGGTCGACGCTTTCCTCAAGGACGGGCCTCTCCCGGGCGCCAGCTTCGACCGTGGCGAGAGCGCATTCCGCTGACGCTGCGTTCGGTCCGCGCTTTCTGACGCTCGCCGCCTCCGACCCCGCCTCAGCGGCGCTCGCTCTCAACCATAGGCCTGCCGGCCCATGCCGACACCGAAGGATGCCTCTCGACCCACTTGGTCTCGGCTTCCAGCACCGCGGCGAGCGCCAGCAACGTTCCCTCCTCGCCGTAGCGGCCGACCGCCTGCACGCCCATGGGCAGGCCATCCGCCGACCAATGCAGCGGCAGCGCGATCGCCGGCAAAGGAGCAATATTGAAGGGAAACATGAAGACGGCGTCGCTCCACTTGGCGTTGTAGCGATCGAGGTCCGGCTCGCTCATGTCCCAATAGCCGAGCGGGCGCGGCTTCTGGGTAAGCACGGGGGTGAGATACACGTCGTAAGGCATGAGATCGGCGCTAATATCGCGTGACAGGCCACGGAGGGCATTCATCAGCTTGACCTGTTCCACCGCTGTCTGGGCGCGACCGCGCTGGATGATCGCCCAGGTCACCGGCTCGACATCCGCTTCAGTTACCGGCCGCCCGGCCAAGGCCGTGAGGAAGTCGAACCCGGCCGCGCTTTCCGCCGGCGTCATCGCGGTATATGTCTTCCAGGCGCTCGCGGCATCGAGCGCCATGTTCTTTTCCTCGACATCGTGGCCCAGCCGTTCCAGCAGCGACGCGACGTTTCGCACCGCGGCCACAGCCTCCGGGTCGATGGGGCTGCCGTCGGGCGGGGTCACGGTAAAGCCG
>NZ_JAFAVV010000789.1 GCF_019242285.1 Bradyrhizobium sp. | reverse complement strand
TGGGCGACCGACAGTAACGGCAACTTCACCAACATTCTGTTTGGGCCCGGATCGGGCAACAGCCCAGCGCTCGAACAGCTTGAGCCGAGCTTCCAACAGGATCTGAATGGCGACGGCACGATCGGCGTACCTATGACGGTGATCGAGGCATTTGGATCCACCGAGCTGGCACAGGCGGGCGGCAACTATTTCCTCAATCCCGTCGCTGGTGGAATGGGGCCGGAGCTGAAGTTGAACGGCACTCCGGTCACGGTGGGTCAGTTCGGCAATGAGCCACCGATCGGCGTTGAAGCGATCACGGGCGGATACGAGGTCGCGTGGAAGGACATGAGCAGTGGCCAGTACACGGTGTGGGCGACCGACACCAACGGCAACTTCACGTCGATACTTTATGCGGTTGGCTCAGGCAGCAGCATTGCATTCGAACAGCTCGAGGCAAGCTTCCATCAGGATCTGAACGGCGACGGTGTGATCGGCGTACCTATGACGGTGATCGAGGCATTTGGATCCACCGCGCTGGTGCAGGCGGGCAACAACTATTTCCTCAATCCCGTTGCTGGTGGAACGGGGCCGTCGCTGAAGTTGAGCGGCACGCCGGTCACGGTAGGCCAGTTTGGCAATGAGCCACCGATCGGCGTTGAAGCGATCACGGGCGGATACGAGGTCGCTTGGAAGGATATGAGCAATGGCCAGTACACGGTGTGGGCGACCGACAGCAACGGCAACTTCACGTCCATCCTTTACGGGCCAGGGGCAGGTAACACCACCACGTTCGGGCAGCTGGAGACGAGCTTCCAGCAGGACTTGAACGGGAACGGGGTGACCGGCGCCACTGGATTGACCGGGCACGCTCAGTTTGGAGGGCTGCCGGAAACGTCGCCAGCAACCGGTCTGGTTGATTCCGAATCGCGGGGGCTCCCAACCGCCGATACAAATGATTCATTTGTTTTTCGCCCGGAGTTTTTCTCAGGCTCTGGAAGCCGGCCGGCATCACTTTCAAATATGGAAGAGCTGTCGAGCGGATTGTTCGATCATCTACACGGGTTCAATGTGGTGCAACTGCATGCCGCGTCTGAATCGGCCGACCATGTAAACGAGATGCACGTTCTTCAAGACCATCACGATTCTTCGGTCCAGATGCCCCATCTCTCGGAATGGCATGACAACGGCTTTATTTTCCGATAATCGACGGATCCATCCGGATCGTTGAAGAAATCAAGGTAGCACGGGTTCCGGGCGTGGGCGGATCGCACCGAGCGAGCATGATTTCTCGCCATTAGCCTTCGGCTCGATGGAAGCTTCAGTCTCTGGCAGGCGCCCACGGCCGGAAGGGGCCTTTGTCGCTTATCGCTCATCGCCTATCGGGATGACGAAGGGACCCGAGCCTCGTGCGCAGCCGCTGGAACGCGAATTCGGATCGGTTCTCATGCTGCCACTTCTCGAGCCTGACCATGCCTGCACCACAGACCACGATGGGCCTGCCGTCATCGAGCTTCCAGATCTTTCCGGCATCGCGAATCTCGAAATGCATCTCTGGAAGCGCAGTTACATCGAATATCCGGATGGTCTCGGTCCCGCCGACGGTGGTCCGAGCACCGGAGTACGGGAAACCGAGAGCGTTGACGAAGCGCTCGATCGCTTGGGCATTGGATGACCAGTCGATTTCATAATCTGTATCGTCGCGCCAGATGCTGTAGGACGCGGATTCGTCGTGCTGCGGTGTGGCGAAGAGTCGATTGCGCCGCCATCGCTCGATGATGTCGACCGCCAGGTCCTTCATCAAGCCGGCTTGCAAGGTCAGCGCCGTCTCGATCTTGATCGGATAGGTGATTGGTAGCGAGCGCTGGGCGATGATCGGTCCCTCATCGGTTCCAACGTTGGGATGCAGGGCGGTAACCCCGATCTCGCGATCTCCCTTTATCAAGGCAGTCGCAGTCGGTGCAAAGCCACGATATTTGGGCAATAGAGAATCGTGGAACACCACGGTTGACGGGGTAATTTGAGATAGCAGATATTGCCAGCCAACGATCAAGGTCAGATCCCCGGCCCGAGGCGTCGGATGCCGGGTTTCCAGCAGATTGGCCGAGGCTCGAGCTGCAAGCTCGCATATTCGTTCGAAACTCCTGGCCTGATCATCGGGCTGGGCGTAAGTCACAAGGGAGTCGATCTTGACTCCCTCCTGTAGAAGGCCCTCCACAAAAGCGAAGCCTTTCAATCCGGCTGCGCATACGACGATGTTTCCAGCCCCTGGCTTCACGTCACGGAGTCCCGCTCAGTGACGGATCAAGCTTGGTCATTCGCTGGCGGTTGCCTTGAGGAGCGGCAAGTTCACAGTCGATGATGAACGTCGGGCGGCCCTTGGTCTCAACGAGGATTCGACCCACATAGAGACCGGTAAGACCAACTACGAACATTTGACAGCCAGCAACGAAAAAAAGTGACAGCGTCATGCTGGCCCAGCCTCGTACCGTCAGTGTACCCAGCAGGTGGGCGATGAGAACGAAGAACGCCATCCCGAATGAGAGCAAGGCAATCAGAAAGCCGCTGGCCATGACGACCTTCAACGGCTTATCCGAGAAGCCGACGATGACGTTTAGCCCCAAAGCCAGCAGTTTTCGAAAGGTATAGCTGGATCGGCCCTCAAATCGGGAATCTTGCTCGACCGACAGGGTCGATTGCGAAAAGCCCACCCAAGACACGATCGCCGGAAAATACTTGGACTCTTCCTCCCAGCTGGTGATGGTTTCGATGACCCTTCGGTTGTAGATGCCGAAATTGGAGAATTCAGGGTTCTGGTCTGTGTCGGTGAGATAGCTGAAGAACGCATAGAACGCGCGCGAGAGCAGCCGGCGATGTATGGGATCGTTCCGTATGAGACGTCTCGCTCTTACGATATCGAATCCCTCAAGTGCCCTGGACCATAGACGCGGGACTTCTTCAGGTCGATCCTGAAGATCGCAGTCCATCACGATAATCCATTCGCCTTTTGCGCGCGACAATCCTGCCTGGATGGCAGCATGTTGCCCGAAATTGCGGGAGAGGCGTATACCGAGAATGGCGGGATCGGTTGCCGTCAGCCGCGCTATCTCCTCCCACGAGCCCTTCGGACAGCGATCGTCCACCAGGATCAGCTCATAGCGCATTCCCGTGCAAACTTCTCTGATCCGGTTGCAGAGCGGTGCGAGACTTTCCGGTGAGCCGTAGACCGGAATCACGAATGACCAGGTGAGCTGCGGATCGCCTTCCGCGGTTCGCTTGCCGTTGCCAGACGGTTCGTCGCCGGGGGAGGCCCGCTTCCAGCCGGTCATTTGTTCGCTCCAACGTACCATCATATCCTACTAGCTCAAGAACGCTATATAGCTTGCCAACAGGGACCTTGAATGTGCTATTCGAACGTGCTTTCAACTTTTTCTTTGGTACACGGCAAACGAATAAATGCCTGATTCATTGCCGTCTGGACGTTGCTGCCCGGCTTGCGGGGTGGTTCAGCCGGTGCTTGCAGGCGAGCCTATTTGGCCGCTTGGCAGGCCGTGCGGGGCCTGCGGATACGTTGTTCCCCATCTACGAGGTGTCGCAATGTTCGCAACTGAACTTGCCGATACCGTCAGCGGATTCGACCCCCAGGCGTTCGACGAGCTTTCGAACCTCGAGGCTGAGCACTTCTGGTTCATCGCGCGCAATGAGCTCATCGTCGGCGTCGCGAACAAGTTCTTTCCGGAGGCGCGGCGTTTCATGGAAGTAGGTTGCGGCAACGGTTTCGTGCTGCGCGCCATCGCCCAATCTCGAGAATGGGATCGCATCGTCGGTTCGGAGTTGCATCCTTCAGGTCTCGAACATGCGCGAAAACGACTTCTGCCGGTCGCGGAATTGGTTCAGATGGATGCGCGACACATTCCTGCGCGGGGCCTCTTCGATCTCACTGGCGCTTTCGATGTGATCGAGCATGTCGTGGATGATGAAGCGGTCCTCAGTGGTATGCACGCATCCATGACTAGGCATGGGGGCATTATCGTTACGGTTCCGCAGCACCCATGGCTATGGAGCAGGGCGGACGAGCTCGCGCACCATGTCAGGCGTTACCGTCGCGGGGAGCTTGAGGAAAAATTCAGACGTGCCGGTTTCGAAGTCCTGTTGTCGACCTCCTTCACCGCACTCTTGCTCCCGCTGATGGCTGCGAGCCGACTGAGGAAGAAGAAAGATGACGAGGCTTACGAGTTCAATATCAACGCTACTCTCAACAAGCTCCTTCTTGCGATCTTGCGAACTGAGGTTCGCCTGACACTTGGGGGAATCCGGTGGCCGCTGGGCGGAAGCCGCCTCGTGGTTGGTCGGGCAATCTAGTCTGGTCCCGACTCGTCGAATTCGCGATTTTTCGAGAATTAGACGCATTTCAGGGCAGTCCAACGCGGTTGGGGATACGGGCGGAGGTGGCAAGGCCTTCATCCTGGCGACCTTGGTTGCAGTGAGTTCGGTATCTCCTGCAAGCAGCATTTTTTGCCGCATCGAAGGTCGAATTCGGTGGGCGGCTCTCGGTCCCAGGCCAGCGAGCGTTGATCTCAGCCGGGAAAAAGCAGCAGCGTCTCCACGAGCCATCCGAGCCAGATCGATGGCGCCAGGAACAGCCCAAACGGCAGTGCCGCCGTTGCCCGCAATGGCCGCCGGTGAAGTACGGCATTTGCGAGGTAGGCGGCGATCGCCGACAAGGCGGCAAGCTCGATGACCGCGAAGATGGTGGTCAGGCCGAGCCAGGCGCCGGCGACTGCCGCGAGCTTGACGTCGCCCAGCCCCAGGCCCTCACGGCCGCGCCAGCGCCGGTAGGCGATCAGCATTCCCCATAGCGGCAGCGCGCTCGCGGCGGCCCGCACGCACGCCCAGATCACGGCGTCGGCGCCTGCGTCGGGGCCGATCCAGAACGCGCGCACCAGCGCCAGCACGGCGGCCGCACCCGACAACTCGTTCGGAATGATGTAGCGCCGCGCGTCCGTTACCGCGATCGCCAGCATCAGCGCGGCGAGGGCAGCGCCGCAAAAACCCTCCAGCCCCGGGGCCGCGACGAGACTTCCGAGCATCGACGCAAACAGCACGAGGGAGAGCGTAAACTTCACGAAATCGGTACGCCAGATGAGCGACAGATCGATATGAGAGCGAGAACGCATAACAATGGAAGTCGAGCCGCCACTGTATCGGCGATATCGAAAAGATACTTCGATGGACGTTCGTGGCGAAAGTTCAAGGACTTACGTCACAATTATGTTTTCGCCGATTGTTAAGTCAAGTGAAGGACTTTTACTCACCGGAAGTTTGTCCTTTGCGGCAGTGAAACGGTAATGGGACGATCATTGTGAGCTCGATGCGAGACTTGTCTGCCGAGGCTTTTGGGCAACATCTGCTGCAAAAGCACGTGCTGCCGGCGCGGACGCGGGCCCAGATCGAAAAAGCGGGCAGGTCGACGACGCCGGCCCGGCCCTTGCGGGAGTTATGGGAAGCTTCCGAATTGTCGGCGGCTGAATTCGCCGACGAAGTATCGGACTATTGGGGCATCGCGCGGCTCAGCCTGCCGCAGCTCCTTGCCGCCACCGCATGCCTGGACGGATTTTCCCGGCGCTTCCTGCGGGAGTCGACGATCTTTCCGACGCGCGACGGCGATGGCGGCTATTGTCTGGCGGTTGCCGATCCCTCCGACACCGCGGCGATCCGCGCCGCCGAGATCGTGTTCGGTGCGCCGGTCGAGATCGCGGTCGCTTCCTTCGAGGACATCGCCACGGTGCTCGATCAGCGGATCGACGCCGAGGGCGCCGCACCCGATGATTCGCTGCGCACCGCGACCCAGCACTCCGAGGACGACATCGAGAGCCTGCGCGATCTCGCGAGCGGCGCGCCCGTGGTGCGCGCACTCAACGACCTGCTCGAGCGCGCCGTCGAGCTCCGCGCCAGCGACATCCACATCGAGCCGTTCCGCGCCGGTCTCGTGGTGCGCATGCGCGTCGACGGGCTGTTGCGGGCCGTGACAGCGCCGTCAGGCATTCCGCCGCAGGCATTGATCTCGCGCGTGAAGATTCTCGCCGGCCTCAACATCGCCGAACGGCGCCTGCCGCAGGACGGCGCGGCGCGGGTGCGCGTCAGCCGCGCCGAACTCGACATCCGTGTCGCGACCATGCCGACCCAACACGGCGAAAGCGCCGTCATCCGCCTGCTGCCGCGCGACCGCGGCCTGTTGGAGATGGGCAAGCTCGGGCTGTCGGTGCGGGACGAAGCCGTGATGACGCGGATGCTGGCGCTGCCGCACGGCATGATCGTCGTGACCGGGCCGACCGGCAGCGGCAAGACCACGACGCTCGCGACCATCCTGTCGATCCTGAACGAGCCGACGCGAAAGATTCTCACCATCGAGGACCCGGTCGAATACGAGATTCCCGGCATCAACCAGTCGCAGGTCAAGCCGGCGATCGGTCTCACCTTCGCATCCGCGATGCGCGCCTTTGTCCGCCAGGATCCCGACGTGATCATGGTCGGCGAGGTCCGCGACGCCGAGACAGCGCACATCGCCATTCATGCCGCGCTGACCGGCCATCTCGTGCTGACGACGCTGCATACCGAGACCGCGGCGGCCGCCGTGCCGCGCCTGATCGATCTCGGCATCGAGAGCTTCCTGCTCCGCTCGACGCTCCGCGCCGTCGTCGCCCAGCGCCTGGTGCGCATCCTGTGCGACCGCTGCAAGGTCCCGCACCAGTTGACGGCGGAGGATCTCGCAGCGGATCCGCGGCTCGCGGGAGTGGGCTTCAGGGCCGGCGAGGTGCTGCACCAGGCCGGCGGGTGCGAGCGCTGCGGCGGCACCGGCTATCGCGGTCGCAACGGCGTGTTCGAGATTCTCGAAATGTCGGACGAGGTCCGCAAGCTGGTTGCCCCGCAGATGGATTCGCACGTCATCGACGCCGCCGCGATTCGCGGCGGCATGACCACGATGCTGGAGGATGCCGTCGCCAAGTGCCGGGCGGGACTGACGACCGTGCCCGAGGTTTTCCGAGTCACGACCATTCGCTGATCCGATGCCGAATTATCGCTACCGCGCGCTCACATGCGATGGGCGTGACGATGCGGAAGACCGTGAGCGCTCAAGGCGATGGACGGTTTGATCGTTCGTAACGCAAGCGCAGGACGTGGGCCAACCGCACATGGACAAGAATTAAGTAGCAGCAGTCCCCTCGCCTTGATCTATTTCGCCCGACATGACGAGGCCGAGAACGGCCGGCGGTCGAGTGGAGTGGGGCTGATGCGAAGGAATCTTCCCTATCTCGGGAATCGAAACTACGTCCACGGCACCACCATCGTCGACATGGTCCTGGCGGAGCTCGAGCCGGGATTTCCGCTGGACGTCAGATTTCAGTCGCCGATTCTCGGAACGGTCGATGTCAGGCGGCACCCGAGCGAAAAGCCGAACGTGGCGGTTTCCTTCGAGAGGGACGGCGAGCGCGTGCATTACGGCCTGTTCGACGCCGGCCGCGCTGCGCTCGACTATCGGGTCGAATTCGACGAGCGCGAGATCGCCAGCCGATTCACGGTCGGCGAACGATCCGTTTTATCTGCGCATGGCGCGGATGCATCGCTGATCGCGCGCGTCGTGCTCATGAACAAGGCCCTGATGGTGCGGGTCTTTCCGGCAGCGCGCGGCAAATGGTGGTTCGCGGGGCTCGCGCTCGAGACCTGGCCTGGCCGCGCCCGATCGATCGAGCTGCAATTCGACGGCGGATTCCGCACCAGGCTGACGCGCTCGATCATCGAGGTCGACGGCGATCCGATCGGGAAGATCTTCTTTTCGCTGTCGGAGGGCGGAATTTGACGTATCCGCTGGCTCGCTCGTTCCCACGGCCGGTGGAACGCCCCTGCACGGCGGCAACGCTGCTCGCAGCGAACAGGATCGCAGCGCAGGAGACTTCAGGCGACCTGCGGACGCTCGTCCGCTGGGTCGCTGCGCCGGACCATGCGGTGGCCGGCAGCCTGGTGTTCTTCCAGGGGCAGGTCACATCGGTACCCGCCGGAATCGTGGCGGTCACCGCGAGGCCTGTCGCGCTCACGGCAGGCTGCTGCATCGTCACGGACGATCCGCGTCGCTGGTTCGTCGAGGCCGTCGGTCAGCTGTTTCCCGCCCCCGCGCCTGAGGTCAGCGAGACGGCGATTGTGGCCGCGTCGGCCCGTATTGCCGCCAACGTCTCGATCGGACCGTTCTCTGTCATCGGGGAGCATGTCGAGATCGGCGAGGGCACGCGGATCGGAAGCCATGTCACCATCCACGACCGGTCGCGCATCGGCAGATCCTGCACCGTGCAGGACCATACCGCGATCGGATCGAGTGGCGTCGCCTATTATCGCGACGCCGGCGAGGAGTGGTACGCGCTGCAGCATCTCGGCATCGTTGAGATCGGCGACCGCGTCGAGATCGGCGCGCATTGTGTCGTGGTACGCGGCATCCTCCACGACACCGTGATCGAGCACGGCGTCAAGATCGGCAATTTCGTCAATATCGGCCACAACTCGACGCTCGGCAGGAATGCCTGGATCACGTCGGGGGCGGTGGTCTGCGGTCGCGTCACGCTCGGCGAGGATGTGCAGGTGGCCGCAGGCGCCTGCGTCCGCGACAAGATCACGATCGGCAATCGTTCCCGGATCGGGATGGGGGCCGTGGTGACGAAGAACATTGCGGCGGATTCCAGGATATTCGGCAATCCCGGACGCTCGCTCGCCACGATGCGTTCGTTCTAGAGCATTTCCACCGGTTTTCCGAAAGGAAATGCGACAACATAGAATCTAGCGCGCGTTCCGTGCACGGAAAGCGCTCTAGGACGTCGGGCAGGGAAGTCTATTGTGGTGTTGAAAGAGGACGACATTCGTCGCGTCATTGCGGAGGTCGTACGCAACGTGGATGCGACTCAGTTGAGCGCGGATTGCGAGTTCGCCGACAGCAACATCGATTCGCTGGATCACTGGTCGATCCTGCTCGCGCTCCAGGAGCAGTTCGGCCTGGTGGTTCCGGATGAGGACCTCGAGCAGACCACCTCGATCGAGAAGATATTGACCTATGCCGCCGGGCAGAAGGCCTAGCGGCGCTCCCGCGGGCGCCGGCTCGCGGCCGGCCTATTCGGTCGTCGTGCCCTGCTACAACAGCGCCGATACGATCGCCGAATTGTTTGCGCGACTCGACGAGGTGTTTCGCAGGATGGGATCGTCCTACGAAATCCTCGCCGTCGACGACGCCTCGCCGGATCGCCGGACGTGGCCGGCCATGATTGCCGCCGGTCGCGGACGTCCGGTGCGGGCGTTCCAGTTGACGCGCAATTTCGGGCGCACCGCCGCAGTGCTGTGCGGAATGGAGCAGGCGAGGGGGAATTGGATCATCGTCATGGACGACGATCTCCAGCATCGGCCGGAAGACATTCCGAAGCTCGCCGAGCTCGGCGATCATGACGCCGTGGTGGCCGATTTCCCCTATCGCGAGAGGCACCACTCGTTCGCGCAGCGCGCGACCAGCCGCTTGCGAAACTGGCTCGAGACGCGGGTTCTCGGCAAGCCGCGGCACATCCGGATGTCGCCCTTCATCATGATCAGGGCCGAGATCGCCAGGATGATGCTGACGTCGACTCAGCGGCAGCCATACTTTCCCGCACTGCTGTTGCATGTGACACGCGACCTCGTCGCGGTTCACGCCTCGCATGCGCCGCGGAGCGCCGGGCGGTCGGGTTTCGGCTTCCGCGCGCGGCTTGCCATGTTCTCGAACCTGATGTTCAACAATTCCACGATCCCGTTGCGGGGCGTGGCCATGATGGGAGGCGTGCTGGCGGTGACGGCGATCCTGGTAGCTTGCTACCTCATTCTGGCGCGACTGCTGTCGCAACGTTACGTCCCCGGTTGGACCTCGATCGTCGTGATCGAGCTGTTCACGGGCGGGGCGATGCTGCTGTCGCTGGGAATCGTGGGCGAATACCTTGCCCGGATCATCCAGCTCGGCGAGCAGCGTCCGCTCTATTTTATCCGAGCGAGCCACGACGAGGGCGCCGACATGCAGACGGCAGGATTCGCCGGACCTGACGCCATGAAGGGGCCTCGATCGGACGCGCCGGCCTCCGGTGATGAGGCTTCCGGCTGACGATGCCGCCCGTCGAACGATCTTTCACCGTGACGGCCTCGTCGTCCGCCGCCGCCGGTGAGCGGCACCTGACGTTTGCGTCCGCAACGCCCTGGGCCACGCTGGCGGTCACCGCGATCGCGAGCCTGTCGCTGTTGGCCTCGGTGCTCCGGCGCTGCCGGTCCGGTTTCGATTTCACCGACGAGGGCTTCTACGTCAACTGGATTTCCGACCCCTGGAACTATTCTGCTTCGGTCAGCCAGTTCGGCTTCGTCTATCACCCGCTCTACCGGCTCGCCGACGGCGACATCGCGCGGCTGCGGCAGATCAACGTGCTGCTCCTGTTCGCCCTCGCCTTTGCGCTCTGCATCGTTCTGCTGCGCACGCTCCGCGATGCACAGCCTGCCGCTCGTCGGTGGCACGAGGGGAGCCTGCTCGGCGTTGCGCTGATCGCCGCAGCCACCTCCTTGTCCTTCCTGGAAGTCTGGCTGCCGACCCCGAACTACAATTCGCTGAACTTGCAGGCGATGATGTTGGCGGTGATCGGCGGGCTGCTGGCGGACCGCGAAACGTCGATGCGGAGCGTCGCCGGGTGGATCCTGATCGGGGTCGGGGGCGGTCTGGCGTTCCTGGCCAAGCCCCCGAGTGCCGCGATGCTCGGGGCGATGCTCGCGGTCTATCTCGTATTGGCCGGAAAGCTCAGGCCCCGCGTCGCGACGATCGCCGTCGCGACCGCTGTCGTGCTGATCGTCGCCGCTGCGTTCGCGATCGACGGCTCGCCGAGCGGCTTCGTGCGGCGGATCGCCGATGGGTTGAGCCTGAGCGGCCAGCTCGCTGCTTCGGAGGGGGTCATCGGCCGGCTGTTCCGGCTGGATGAATTCACCTTGTTCAGCCACCAAAGGACAGCGTTCGTTTCTGTCCTGGTCGCGAGCTCCGTCATCTTCGGGCTGGGCCTGCTTGGCAGCCATCGGGCGCGGCTGGCCTCCGCATTGCTCGTTCTCGCGATAGCGGTGCTCGGAGCCGCCGGGATTGCGGGCATCGCCAGCCCTTCGATCTTCCGTTACGACTTGAGGCCGGTCCAGTTCCTTGCGGTGGCATTGGGCGTGGCGCTGGCCGCCCGTATTGCTGCGAAGCCCGCGATGAGGGTGCAGCCCGAAGGTGGATGGGCCATCATCATCCTGTTGCTGGTCCTGCCCTATGGCTTTGCGTTCGGTACGAACAACAACATATGGGACACCGCTCAGCATGCCGGCATGTTCTGGTTGCTTGCGGCTCTTGCGATCGGCGTCAGATATTCCCCCGCTTGCGGACTCGACTGGCCGAAGCTGCTGCCCGTCGTGGTGCTCGGATTGCTGATTTCGGCCGATATGGTGTTCGTTGCGGCGCAAGCACCCTATCGGCAGACCGAGGCGCTGGACCGGCAGGCGGTGCCGCTCGATATCGCGCCCGGACGATCGCGCCTGTTCCTCTCCGAGGATGCTGCGGCCTATATTGGCGGCTTGCGAAGGCTGGCTGCGGAAAGCGGGTTCAAGGAAGGCGATCCTGTGCTCGATCTTACCGGCGCCAGGCCCGGACTGCTTTACGCCATCGGAGCCCGTCCGCTCGCCGCGGCGTGGACGCTCGGCGGTTATCCGGGGAGCGCGGATGTCGTCGTGGCTGCGCTCGGCTCCGAGGCCTGCGCGGCGATCGCAACGAGCTGGATCCTGGACGCGCCGGGTTCCGCGAGCGCCATTCCCGCCGACGTGCTCAGGCCGTTCGGCATCGATGTCTCGACCGACTACCGCGTGGCCGGCTCGGTCAAGGCGACGGCAGAGTTGGCGCCGCAGCCATCGGAAAACCGCCTGCTCAAGCCGGTGCGCGGCGCCGAGGAGGCGCGGCTCGCCTGCGAGCAGGCACGGCATTGACGGGCTCGCCCGGTCGGCATCTCACCGCCGCAGGAACCGGCCCAGCACCTCGACGACACGCTGCTGCTGTGCCTCGCCGAGACCGTGCCACATTGGAAGCCGGATCAGCCGCTGCGACAACGACGTCGTGAGCTGAAGGTCGCCATGCGCGCGGCCGAAGCGCTGCCCCGCGGGGGAGGTGTGCAGTGGGACGTAATGAAACACCGCGCCGATCTGCTGGCGCTTCAATTCTGCCAGCACTTCCCCCCGGTCGATCTCGGGCGCAAGCACGATGTAGTACATATGCCCGTTGTGGCCGCATTCCCGCGGCACATGGGGGCGCCGGAACAGCCCCTGCTGCTCCAGCGGCGCCAGCATCTCGTGGTAGCGCCGCCAGGCCGCCAATCGTCCTTGGGTGATCTCCTTCGCCTGCTCGAGCTGGGCCATCAAGAAGGCGGCGGTGATCTCGCTGGGCAGGAGCGAGGAGCCGAGATCCTGCCAGGTGTACTTGTCGACCTCGCCCCGATAGAACCGGCTGCGGTCGGTGCCCTTCTCGCGGATGATCTCGGCCCGCTCGACCAGTTCCGGATCGTTCACGAGCAGGCTGCCGCCTTCGCCGCAGGTGACGTTCTTGGTTTCGTGGAAGCTGAAGGTGCCGAGTTCGCCGATGGCGCCGAGCGGCCTTCCCCGATAGTTCGCCATCACGCCCTGCGCGGCATCCTCGACGATCTTCAGGTCGTGCCGCTCCGCGATCGCTGTGATGGCGTCCATCTCGCAGGCCACGCCGGCATAGTGCACCGGCACGATCGCCCGCGTGCGCGGCGTGAGCGCCGCCTCGATCAGAGTCTCATCGAGGTTGAGCGTGTCCTCGCGAATGTCGACGAACACCGGGACCGCACCCCGCAGCACGAAGGCGTTCGCGGTCGAGACGAAGGTGTAGGAGGGCATGATGATCTCGTCGCCGCTTCGGACGTCGAGCAGCAGCGCCGCAAGCTCCAGCGCCGAGGTGCAGGAATGGGTCAGCAGCGCCTTCGCACAGCCGGTCTGATCCTCGATCCATTGCTGGCTGCGCTTGGTGAACGGTCCGTCGCCGCAGAGGTGGCGCTGGCGTTGCGCCTCGGTCACATAGGCAACCTCGTCGGGTGACTGATAGGGCCGGTTGAAGGGAATGTGTTCAGGGGACATCTGGAGACGTGTTGGGCAGGGCAGGGCTGAAGTTCGACTATCGACAAATAGCTGCGGGGTTGATAGCCCGCAAGTCTCGCAACAAAGGCTCCGGGATTGATCGATACGTCAGCCGATAATGCTTCCGAGCCGGCCGCAGCGCCCGGCCGGGTGCGGCGCCTCGTTGCAGGCTGGTCCGCAAATCTCGTGCAGATGGTCCTCGGCGTGACGCAGCAAGTGCTGCTGGTCCCGGTGTTTCTGCATTTCTGGACCAGCGACGTGCTCGCCGCCTGGCTCGCGCTCTACGCGACCGGAAACCTGGTGCTGATCGCCGATGCCGGCCTGCAGTTTCGCGCGATCAACCGCTTCTTCGCCTTCAAGTCCAGCGTCGACCGCGACGGTCGCACCGGCCGGTTCTACGCCGCGATGCTCGGAATCTATTGGAAGCTGGCCGGGGGGCTGGGGCTGTTGCTCGCGATGCTGCAGCAGATCGCGATTCCGTCGCAGGTCCTGGGCTTCGAGGCGGTCCCGCATTTCGATGTCGCCTTCCTCGTCATGACGGTCGGCATGGTGCTGACATTGCCCGCCAACCTCACATCCGGTCTGTATCGCGCCGGCGGCCGCTATGGCCGGGTCGTCTGGATTCAGAACGGTGCGATGGCATTGGCTCAGCTCGCGCAGCTCGTCGCGGCCGTCGCGACGGGAAGCCTGTTGGCGGTCACGGTCGCCTATGTCGGATCGCTGCTGGCGATGTCCGCCTACCTGCTCGCCATCGATGCTCCGCGCCTGTTTCCATCCCTGCGGCAGCGCGCGGCCGCGCCGTCCTGGCGCTGGAGCCTCGGCCAGTTCCGGCTCGGCTTTCCCTTCGCGGTGGCGGGAGCTGCGGAGCTCGCCTTGCTCAACGTCCCCGTGCTCCTGATCAGCGCGTTGATCACGGATCGCACGGCCGTCGCCCAATGGGGACTGACGCGGGTGATCGCGGGACTGATGCGGATGTTGTGTGCGCAGGCGACGCTGCCGCTCGCGGCCGAGCTCGGCCATGACTACGTCACCGGCCAGAAAGAGGCGCTGCGCGAGCTCTATGCGCGAGGATCGGCGCTCCTCGCCCTGCTGGCGAGCGGGATGGGCGCGGCGCTGCTGGCGTTCTGGCCGGATTTCTTCGCGATATGGACCCGTGGCAGCGTGCCCTACGATCCCGCGCTGACGGTGGTGCTGCTGCTCGGCGCGACCCTGGTCGCCCCGTCGCTGCTCGCACTCGGCTTTGCCAATTACAGCAACCGCGGGCCGCTGCTGCTGTGGACCAAATCGATCCAGCTCGCGATCCTGATGGTCCTGTCGGTCATCCTGATCCCGCGTTTCGGCCCGCTCGGTGCGGCCATCGCACTGGTGGCGGGCGATGTGGTGGCACAGGGCGGCATCCTGTCGTTCGCGATCGTGACCGACATCCTGCGTCATCCCCTGCGGCACGCTCTTGCGCTGCTCGCGATCATGGTGGCGATCTTCGTCGCGGGCACCGCGCTGGGCGCCGCGATCAGCCGGCTCGTGCCCGGCACCGGGCTGCTGCATTTCGTGGCCGAATGCGCAGCCTGGCTTGTGGTTGCCGCGCTCGCGGTCGCGCCTCTGGCGTACAGGCCGTTGCGCGAGAGGATGCTGGCGAAGTTGCCGGTGTAGCTCAGTGCTGCGTCGCCTGGCGGATGAGATATCGCCCGTAGAGCGTTCCCTTCATCGGTTCGGCGAGCCGCAGGAGGTGCTCGGCGTCGATGAAGCCCTGCATGAAGGCGACCTCCTCGGGGCAGGCGATCTTCAGTCCCTGCCGCTTCTCGACGATCTGGATGAACTGCGATGCTTCGAGCAGCGAATCGTGGGTCCCGGCGTCGAGCCACGCATAGCCGCGGCCGAGCCGCTCGACATGGAGATCGCCACGTTCGAGATACCACTGGTTGACGTCGCTGATCTCGAGCTCGCCGCGCGCGGAAGGTTTCATGTCGCGCACCAGGTCGATCACGCGATCATCGTAGAAATAGAGGCCGGTCACTGCGTAGTTCGATCTGGCGGGCGCCTTGGGTTTCTCGACGATGCGCAAGGGACGGAACTTCGCGTCGAGCTCGACCATTCCGTAGCGCTCGATGTCGTCGACCCAGTAGGCGAACACGGTGGCGCCGTTGTCCCGGCGCGCCGGCCGCTGTAGCACCGCGCTGAGCCGGTCGCCGTAAAAGACGTTGTCGCCGAGAACCAGAGCCGACGGCTGGCCGGCCAGGAACTGGCGCCCGATCAGGAAGGCTTCGGCGACGCCGCCCGGATGATCCTGCGTGGCGTAGGACAGCTCGATGCCCCATTGCCGACCGTCACCCAGCAGGCGCTGGAACTGCCACTGCTCCTCCGGCGTGGTGATGAGCAGGAGGTCGCGGATGCCGGCCAGCATCAGCGTCGTCAGCGGATAGTAGATCAGGGGCTTGTCGTAGACCGGCAGCAACTGCTTGGACGTCGCAAGCGTGACCGGATAAAGCCGCGTTCCACGCCCTCCTGCCAGGATGATTCCCTTGCGACTCATGCATCTCGTCCCGTTAGACCGGAAGCCGCGTATTCGGCCGCTACTGGTAGGCGACCTCGTCGCGAGACCGCAAGCGCTTTCTGCTACGGGAAGCCGTCTGGATTTGGCTTGATCTTTTCGGCTTTCATGGCTTGAGTGCGGCCGCTCCGCTCCATCGCTGCCGGAATTTCCGTTCGTGAGGCTCTTCCAGAATTCGAGGTACTATCCGTCGCTTCGGACGAAGATTCGCGAACTGACCAGGAGTCATGCCGGCTTCGCGGCCAAGATCAGGGCATTCCTCGATTTCCGCGAGGCGGCCGCGCATACGCTGTTGCCGGTCGAGGAGGCCGCCGAATGGGCGTTCTTCACCAATGGCGACGATCTCGAGCTGCAGCGCGTCTGGGCCAGAGAGCACGGCCTCGGCCCGCGCGCTTCGGCGGCCGACATCCTGAAGGCGCAGATCGAGGAGCATCGCGCGGACGTGTTCTACAACGTCGATGCGACAGGCTGGAATCGCGAATTCGTCAGGAGCCTGCCGGGCTGCGTCAAGACGACCATCGCCTGGCACGCGGCGCCGTTCCGGGACGCGCCGCTTGCCGACTACGACCGCGTGGTCTGCAACTTTCCCTCCATCCTCGAAAGACTTGTGCAACAGGGGTGTCGCACGGACTATTTCTTCCCTGCCTACGATCCGGAGCTCGAGCCGTTTGCGGCCCGCCGCGAGCGGCCGATCGACGTGCTGTTCGTCGGCGGTTACTCGCGTCACCACCTGAAGCGGGCAGCCGTTCTCGAAGCCGTGGCACGGTTGGCCGGCGAATTCGATATCGTCTATCACCTCGATCGCTCGCGGCTCACCCGGCTCGCGGAATCGCCGCTCGGACGCCTGCTGCCGCTGGCGGAGCACCGTCGGCCGTCTCCGATCAGGGCGATCACGCGAGAGCCGGTATTCGGACGTGACTACTACGACATGATCGCGCAGGCCAAAATAGTGCTAAACGGGGCGATCGACATGGCGGGAGCCGACCGCGGCAACATGCGCTGCTTCGAGGCGCTGGGAGGCGGAGCGCTGTTGCTGTCGGACCAGGGCAATTACCCGGAAGGGATGACGGCAGGCGAGACCATCGTGACCTACGGCTCGCCACAGGAGGCGGTGGAGCGGATCAGGGGTCTGCTCGCCGACCCCGAAGCGAGGGAACGGACGGCACGGGCGGGGCACGCCATGGTGTCGACCCGCTACTCGAAGCAGATACAATGGCAGCGGTTCGAGGCGCTCGTCGCCTCGATCTAGAAGGAAGATCATGTCAGAGCCATTCATTCCGATCTCCAGGCCGTTCATCGGCGCCCGCGAACGGGAGCTCGTGCTCGATGCGCTCGATTCCGGCTGGGTGTCGTCGATCGGCAGGTATATCGACGAATTCGAGGACAGGTTCGCGCGCTACTGCGGAACCGAATACGCGCTCGCCGTCAGCAACGGCACGACGGGTCTGCATCTGGCGCTTGCCGCCCTCGGCCTGCGGCCGGGAGACGAGGTGATCGTTCCGGACCTGACCTTCGTCGCGACCGCGAATGCGGTCGCCTATACCGGCGCGACGCCGGTGCTCGCCGATGTCGAGCCCGACACGCTGTGCCTCGACGTCGCCTCGGTCCGCTCGCTGATCACGCCGCGGACCAGGGCGATCATGCCGGTCCATCTCTACGGACATCCGGCCGACATGGATGCGCTCGCTGCGGTCGCCGAAGCGCATGGCCTCGCCATCATCGAGGACGCGGCCGAGGCGCATGGCGCGGAATACAAAGGCCGCCGTGTCGGCGGCCTGGGCAAATGCGCGGTGTTCAGCTTCTACGGCAACAAGGTGATCACGACCGGCGAAGGCGGCATGCTGACCACCGACGACCGAGCGTTCTACCAACGCGCCAGGCGGCTGCGCGATCACGCGATGAGTCCCGAGAAGCGGTATTTCCACGATGAGCGGGGGTTCAACTACCGCATCACCAATCTGCAGGCGGCGCTCGGCGTGGCGCAGCTCGAGCGCATCGACGAATTCCTCGGGCGCCGCGCCGAAATCATGGACTGGTATCGGGCCGAGATCGCCGCCGGCGAGAGCGTCCGCCTCAACCGGGTGAAGAACTGGGCACGGAGCGCGTTCTGGATGGTCTGCCTCGAGGTCGACTGGTTCGACGAGGCGCGCCGTGCCGCCTTCATGCAGGCGCTGAAAGCGCGCGGCATCGATACCCGCCCCTACTTTTGCACGATGAGCTCGATGCCGATGTACCGGCAAAAGCCGCTGCCGGTCGCCGCGCGCAAGGCGCAGATCGGGTTGAACCTGCCGTCCTATTTCGAGCTGACGAGGGACGACGTCCGGCGGATCGGGGCCAGCGTGAACCGGTTGCTGCGCGAGCTCAGTCCAGCCTGATGGGCGTCGTCGCGCGCGTGCCGGGGACCAGCCAAGTCGAAATGGGGCGGCCATGACCAAGCTCGGCGTCCTCGCGCTCGCCGGACCGGACTTCGGCGGAACGTATCAGTACACGCTGGCGATGCTGCAGGCGCTGCGCCATACCAGGGGCTTCGCCGTCACGCTGTATGGCGACCCGGACAATCCCGATTTCAGGCAGACCGGCTACCCGATCATCCCGTTTGCCGAATCCCGGGCGCGACAGCTCGTGGCACTGGCCGCCGCCCGGCTCCAGATCGGGTTGCCCGATCCGTTCGCCGCGCAGGACATCCTGCTGGCGCCGATCTATTCGCTGATGCTGCTGCACACCTTGAGGCCGTTCGCCTACACCTTGCACGATCTGCAGGAGCGCTATTATCCGGAGAACTTCAACGGGGCGCAGCGGGCCTGGCGGCATCAGGTGCACGCGCAATTGTTGAAGCGGACGCAGCGAGTGATCTGCGAGTCCAACCATGTCAAACGTGACATCGTGCGTTTCTTCGGCGTGCCGGAAGCGCGGGCGACGGTGTTGCCGGCGCCGCCGCAACAGCAGTTCCTAGCGCCTCTGGATGAGGCGGCGCTGCGCGCGGTGCGGGACCGCCTGCAGCTTCCCGAGAGGTTTCTGTTCTATCCGGCGCAGTTCTGGCCCCACAAGAACCATCTGCGCCTGGTTGCGGCGTTCCGCGAGGTGGCGAACGACGTGCCGGACCTGAAGCTCGTCCTTACCGGCAAGAAGCGAGACGACTATGAGATGGTGATGCGCGCCGTCGCAACGCTCGGGCTGAGCGGGCATGTGCTGCATCTCGGCTATGTCGCGCAGGACGACCTCCGCGCGATCTACGCCCTCGCGTCTGCGCTGGTGATGCCCTCGCTGTTCGAGAGCATCAGCATCCCGGTCTACGAGGCGTTCGAGATCGGTACGCCCGTCGCGGCCTCCAACGTCCTCGCCATCCCCGAGCAGGTCGGCGACGCCGGCATGCTGTTCGATCCGACGTCGGTGCCCGCGATGCGGGACGCGATGATGAAGGTCATCGATCCGGCCGTGGCCGCGCAGCTCGCGGCACGCGGCCGGCAGCGCATGGCGCAGATGACGCCGGAGCGATACGGAGCCGGGCTGCAGAGCCTCCTGGAGAGCCTGTGACGGCGGTTCGTCTCAGAATTCGAGCTGATAATCCGGCCATCTCGGCAGGTTCGGCCGATCAAGCTCCGGATCCGGATATTGCAGCCGCGATGGCGCCGGTACCGTATCGAAGAAGCGCTTGTTGAGGAAGGTGATCTCCGGTGCGATCGGGAAGTGGAAGGGCGCGAGGCCTCCCATGTTGTTGGCATGGAAGTGCACGATGTAGAAGTCGCGCTTGATCTTCTCGACCAGCGAGGTGAAGCGTTCGGGCCAGATGTCGACATCGTGAAACTCGATCGCCAGCGCGACGATGCAGTCTGCTCGACGCAGCAGGTCATCCAGGACGCGGTATTCGCTGTTCTCGATGTCGATCTTGACGAAGACCTGGCAGCTTGCCGGCAGACGCGCGAAGGCGTCGTCGATCGTCGCGCTGTCATTTTGTCGGTCGTGCCAGATGCGTTGCCGGAAGTGCACCTTGTCGCCACGGAAGAACATCAGATAGTCGATCCACGCAAGAGCCTCGCGCAGGTGGTGCGGGGTGAAGCGCGCCAAGAATCGCGCGAGCTGGCCGACTGAATAGGCCGCAGCCGTGCGCAACGATACGGTGTGGTCGTAGCAATGAATAACGGCGCGCGGATTGTGCTTCCTGAAGTCACGCTCGAACGACCAGTTGTGCGACAGGCCGAGCGACAGCAACGCATCGGCCGATGTGACTGCGTTCAGGGGCACGACATAGCCGCCGTCATAGGGACCGCCGACCCGGGCGAGCGATCCGCAGGTCACGGGACGAAAGTCCGAAAGCTGCACGGCATCGCCGGGCTCGGATCTCACCAGGATGGAGAATGGATTCGTTGCCACGGCGGTTCAGACCGCCAGCCGGAAGCCGTAGTTCTGGTCCAGCCAGATCCTGTAGGCGCCGCTCGTCACCTCGCGCCACCAGCCTTCCTGCGCGAGATACCAGCGCACGGTCTCGTCGAGGCCGGCTTCGAAACCGATGCTGCACCGCTCGCCGACGTCGCGGGCGAGCTTGCCGGCGTCGATGGCGTAGCGGTGATCGTGGCCCGGCCGGTCGGTGACATGGCTGATCAGGGTGCGACAGGATTGTCCGGCCGCGGCGGGACAGGTGAGGAAACGCGCGCGGAGCGTGCCGTCCGCAGCAAAGGCGGAATCGAGGATATCGCAGATCAGGCCGACGACGTCGCGGTTGTTCCGCTCGTTGCCGCCGCCGATATTGTAGGTCTCGCCGCACTGCCCGCGCTCGATGACGGCCATCAGGGCCCGGCAATGGTCGGAGACGTGCAGCCAGTCGCGCACGTTGGAGCCGTCGCCGTAGATCGGCAGCGGCCTGCCCTGGAGCGCGTGAATGATCATCAGCGGGATCAGCTTCTCGGGATGCTGATAGGGCCCGTAATTGTTGGAGCAGTTAGTGATCAAGGCCGGCATCGCGTAGGTGGCGACGAAGGAGCGGACCAGATGGTCGCTCGCGGCCTTGCTGGCGGCATAGGGCGAGTTCGGCCGGTAGGGCGAGGCCTCCGTGAAGGCGGGATCGGCGGGGCCGAGCGAGCCGTAGACCTCGTCGGTCGACACGTGCAGGAAGCGCGCCTGCGCGATCGTGTCCCAGGCCTGCCAGGCGTCGAGCGCGGTCTTCAGGAGCGTGAAGGTGCCGAGCACATTGGTCTGCAGGAACGCCTCGGGATCGACGATGGAGCGGTCGACATGCGACTCGGCCGCCAGATGCAGCACGCGGCTGAAGCGGTGCGTCTCGAACAGGCCGCCCGTCAAGGCGGCGTCGCGGACATCACCTCTGACGAACATGATCCTGCCGTCGGCGATCAGCGGCTCCAGGCTGCGCAGATTGGCCGCATACGTCACGGCGTCGAGTACCACCAGGCGGTCCTGACCGCGCAATTGCCGCCACGCATGGACCAGGTTCTGGCCGATGAAGCCGGCGCCGCCGGTGATCAGGACGTTGTGCATCCAAGCCCCCTCGATGGATCGCCACGCGCCGATGGTTGCATCCGCCTTCACGCATACCCGTGTTCAAAAAGCAAGGTCGGTGGCGAGCGCCGACGTCCCAATTGACTTGATCCATCACGACTTTTGCGAATATAGACGGCGGGTTGCGCGCTCGATCGCGCCGCGGTTACAGAGTGCCGTTTGCCGAAGGGAAACCTCGATGATCCGATTTGGCCTGCTCGGGTGCGGACGCATCGCCAAGCGTCACTCCGACCTGCTGGGCGGCCATCTCATCGAGGGCGCGAGACTGGTCGCGGTCTGCGATCCCATTCGCGCGCGCGCAGATGTGATCGCGGCGAAATTCGGCGTGCCGGCCAGTTACGACATCGACGACTTCCTCGCACGCAAGGATATCGACGCGATCTCGGTCCTGACCCCGAGCGGATTGCATCCGCGGCACGTGATCGCCTGCGCGAAGGCCGGCAAGCATGTCGTCGTGGAAAAGCCGATGGCGCTCCGGCTGCAGGACGCCGACGACATGATCCGCGCCTGCGACGAGGCCGGCGTCAAGCTGTTCATCGTCAAGCAGAACCG
>NZ_JAFAVV010000509.1 GCF_019242285.1 Bradyrhizobium sp. | reverse complement strand
GAGAACTGCAGGTCGGCGAGCGCGGCAGCCGCCTTCCGGCCGCGGATCATCTGGGCGACCAGATTGAGCTTCTGCGGGCTCACCCGCAGCATGCGGGCGACCGCCTTGGCCTCATTGTCGGCGAGGCTCCGTTCGCGCTTTGGCTTGCTCATGACTTAATCCTCAAGCCTTCTTGGCTTTCTTGTCGCCCGAGTGGCCGTGGAAGGTCCGGGTCGGCGAGAACTCGCCGAACTTGTGACCGACCATTTCCTCGTTGACCGAGACCGGCACGTGCTTCTGGCCGTTGTAGACGCCGAACACGAGGCCGACGAACTGCGGCAGGATGGTCGAGCGGCGGCTCCAGATCTTGATCACGTCGTGACGGCCGGACGCGCGCGCGGCATCCGCCTTCTTCAACAGCGAAGCCTCGACGAACGGGCCTTTCCAGACTGAACGAACCATGTCCGGCGTTCCTTACTTCTTCCGCTTGTGGCGGCTTAGGAGAATGAATTTGTTGGTCGACTTGTTGCTGCGGGTCTTCTTGCCCTTGGTCGGCTTGCCCCATGGCGTAACCGGGTGGCGACCGCCCGAGGTGCGGCCCTCACCGCCGCCATGCGGGTGATCGATCGGGTTCATCGCAACGCCGCGGTTGTGCGGCCGACGGCCGAGCCAGCGCTTGCGGCCGGCCTTGCCGATCGAGATGTTCATGTGATCGGGGTTCGACACCGCGCCGATGGTGCCGCGGCAGCGGCCGTGGACCAGGCGCTGCTCGCCCGAGTTCAGACGCAGGATGACGTAGTCCTGGTCGCGGCCGACGAGCTGGGCATAGGTGCCGGCGGAGCGCGCGAGCTGGCCGCCCTTGCCGATCTTGGTCTCGATGTTGTGCACGATGGTGCCGATCGGCATGTTGCCGAGCGGCATGACGTTGCCCGGCTTCACGTCGACATGGTCGCCGGCGACGATGGTGTCGCCGACCGCAAGCCGCTGCGGCGCCAGGATGTAGGCCTGCTCGCCGTCCTGATACTTGATCAGGGCGATGAAGCCGGTGCGGTTCGGGTCGTATTCGAGCCGCTCCACCGTTGCGGGCACGTCGACCTTGGTGCGCTTGAAATCGACGACGCGATAGGCCTGCTTGTGGCCACCGCCGCGGAAACGCACGGTGATGCGGCCGGTGTTGTTGCGCCCGCCGCTCGACTGCTTGCCTTCGGTCAAGGCCTTGACCGGCTTGCCCTTGTAGAGGGCCGAGCGATCGACCATGACCAGCTGGCGCTGGCCCGGCGTCGTCGGATTGTAATTCTTCAATGCCATCGTCGTTGAACCTTATAGTCCGGTGGTCACGTCGATGCGGTGGCCCTCTTCCAGGGTCACGATCGCGCGCTTGGTGTCCGACTGCGAACCGAAATTGCCGCGGAACACCTTGCTCTTGCCCTTGCGCACCAGCGTGTTGACGCTCTTCACCTTGACGTCGAACAGCTTCTCCACCGCTTCCTTGATCTGCGGCTTGGTGGCCTTGCCCGCGACCTTGAACAGCACCTTGTTGTGCTCGGAGGCGAGCGTCGCCTTCTCGGTGATGACCGGGGCGACGATGACGTCGTAGTGGCGGGGATCGATGGTCTTCATTTGAAGCGCGCCTCCAGCGCATCGATCGCCGCCTTGGTCAGGACCAGCTTCTGGCGACGCAGAATGTCGTAGACGTTGATGCCCTGGATCGGCAGCACGTCCATGTTCGGGATGTTGCGGGCAGCGGCGGCAAAGCCGTCATGCAGCTCGGCGCCGTCGATGATCAGCGCGTTGGTGAGCCCCAGGCCGTCGAAATGGCCGACCAGCGCCTTGGTCTTGGCCGCCTCGAGCTTCGCCGCCTCGATCACCACGAGGTCGCCATCCTTGGCCTTGGCCGACAGCGCATGCTTCAGCGCCAGCGCGCGGACCTTCTTCGGCAGGTCGGTCGCATGCGAGCGCACCACCGGGCCGAAGGCACGGCCGCCGCCACGAAACTGCGGCACGCGCGCCGAGCCGTGACGGGCACCGCCGGTGCCCTTCTGCTTGTACATCTTCTTGCCGGTGCGCCAGATCTCGGCGCGTCCCTTGGCCTTGTGGGTGCCGGCCTGGCGCTTGTTGAGCTGCCACTGCACGCAGCGGGCGATGATGTCCTGTCGCGGCTCGAGGCCGAAAATGTCGTCGGAAAGCTCGACGGAGCCGGCGGCCTTGCCTTCGAGGGTCGTGACTTTCAATTCCATCTCACGCCCCTTCCTTCGCAGGCACCGCTTCCGCCGCCTCGCCATTGCCCGCGACCTTGAACTTGCCGGGCTTCGGCGCTTCCTTCGGCAACGGCTTCTTGACGGCGTCGCGCACCCTGATCCAGCCGCCCCTGGAGCCGGGCACGGCGCCCTCGACCAGGATCAGGCCGCGCGCGACGTCGGTCGAGACCACGCGCAGGTTGAGAGTGGTGACGCGGTCGACGCCCATGTGACCGGGCATCTTCTTGTTCTTCCAGGTCTTGCCGGGATCCTGGCGGCCGCCGGTCGAACCGATCGAACGGTGCGAGACCGACACGCCGTGGGTGGCGCGCAGGCCGCCGAAATTCCAGCGCTTCATGCCGCCGGCAAAGCCCTTGCCGATCGAGGTGCCGGTCACGTCGACGAACTGGCCGACCACGAAATGATCGGCCTGGATCTCGGCACCCACCGGAATCAGCGCATCCTCACTGACGCGGAATTCCGCGACCTTGCGCTTCGGCTCGACCTTGGCGACGGCGAACTGGCCACGCTCGGCCTTGGGCATGTAGACGGTCTTGCGGGCGCCCGAGCCGAGCTGCAACGCGACGTAACCGTTCTTGTCGGTCGTGCGATGGCCCAGCACCTGGCAATTGCCCAGCTTCAGCACGGTCACGGGGATATGCTCGCCCGCCTCCGTGAAGACCCGTGTCATCCCGACCTTCTGTGCGATCACTCCGGAGCGCATCTTTGGTGCTTCCTGTTCTCTCTCTCGCCTCGCCACGCGGCGAAGCACGAAATCCAAAAACTTAGAGCTTGATCTCGACGTCGACGCCGGCGGCCAGGTCGAGCTTCATCAGCGCGTCCACGGTCTGCGGGGTCGGATCGACGATGTCGAGCAGGCGCTTGTGCGTGCGCATCTCGAACTGCTCGCGGCTCTTCTTGTCGACATGCGGCGAACGGTTGACGGTGAACTTCTCGATCCGCGTCGGCAGCGGAATCGGTCCGCGGACCTGTGCGCCGGTGCGTTTCGCCGTGTTCACGATCTCACGCGTCGACGTATCGAGGATGCGATGGTCGAACGCCTTGAGCCGTATGCGGATATTCTGGCCGTTCATTGCCGTAGCTTTCTTCTGGTGAGTGGCGAGGAGCGAATAGCGAATGGATCACCATTCGCTACCCGCCAATCCCTTGTTCGTTATTCGATGATCGAGGCGACGACGCCGGCGCCGACGGTGCGGCCGCCTTCGCGGATCGCGAAGCGGAGCTTCTCCTCCATCGCGATCGGCACGATCAGGTGCACTTCCATCGCGATGTTGTCGCCGGGCATCACCATCTCGGTGCCTTCGGGGAGATGCACAACACCGGTCACGTCGGTGGTGCGGAAGTAGAACTGGGGCCGGTAGTTGGTGAAGAACGGCGTGTGACGGCCGCCCTCCTCCTTGGTGAGGATGTAGGCCTCGGCCTTGAACTTGGTGTGCGGCTTGACCGAACCGGGCTTGCACAGCACCTGGCCGCGCTCGACTTCCTCGCGCTTGGTGCCGCGCAGCAGCGCGCCGATGTTGTCGCCGGCCTGACCCTGGTCGAGCAGCTTGCGGAACATCTCGACGCCGGTGACGGTGGTCTTCTGGGTGTCGCGCAGGCCGACGATCTCGATTTCGTCGCCGACCTTGACGATGCCGCGCTCGAC
>NZ_JAFAVV010000364.1 GCF_019242285.1 Bradyrhizobium sp. | reverse complement strand
GGTCGGCATCTCCGGCCACATCCTCGGCGGCGGCCACGGGCTGCTGGCGCGCTCGCACAGGCTGACCCGCGACAGCCTGGAGGAGGCTACCCTCGTCTATGCCCGGGGCCAGGGTGCTGACCGCGAACGCGACCTCCGAGCCAGATCCGTACCGGGCATGCAAGGGGCGGTGGCAGTTTCGGCATCGCGACGCAATTTTGCATCCAATATTATTCGAGCTGGACTCGCAGCACCGGCACGCCGATCCATGTCGCGCAGGTGGCAAAGGTCTATGCGGCGATGCGCAACTTCATGCCTGGCGCGTCCTGTGTGAACTATTGCGATCTCGATCTGTCGGACTACGCCGCGGCCTACTGGGCGACAACCTGCCGCGGCTGATGGCCATGAAGCAGCAATACGATTCCGACAATTTGTTCCACCACGCCCGGAGCGTGCCGCTGCCGGCAGCGACCTGAGCGGGTCGACGAGACGTCCGGGCGCTCGCGCTATCCGGCCTGCGCGGTCTTGCCGCCGTCGATCACGAACTGGCCGCCGGTGGTGTAGGGATGGTCGTCGGACGCCAAGGTCACCGCGAAGGCTGCGATCTCTTCGGCGGTGGCGACGCGCTGCATCCCGGGCACATGGGTCTTGGCCCACTGCGACACCGCGACATGCCAGGCGGCGTCGGGAAGGTTCTCCATGCCGGAGAGTCTTCGGATGAACGGCGTGTCCGTCGTTCCCGGGATCAGCGCGTTCACTCTTATGCCGTGCTGCGCATAGTCGAGCGCGGCCGCCTGCACCAGGCCGACCAGGCCGCGCTTGGCGGCGGAATAGGCCGAACGTTTGGCGGTGGTCGCGATCGCATTGGAGGAGGACGTCACCAGGATCGAGCCGCCGCGCGCGAGCATGTGGGGGATCTGGTATTTCATCGCCAGGAACACGCCGCGCAAATCGGTATTGAGCACGTCGTCGAACTCGCTCGCCGCGTATTCGTGCAGCGGCTTCTCGATCGAGATGCCGGCATTGTTGAAGGCGACGTCGAGCTTGCCATAGGTCTCGATCGTCCGGTCGACCAGCGCCTTGACTTCGCTTTCATTGCGGACATCGGCGCGGATGAAGACGGCCTCGCCGCCGGCCTCGCCGATCTCATCCTGCACCTGCTTGCCGCGCTCGACATTGCGACCGCAGAACGCGACCTTGCCGCCCTCGGCCGCGAACATCAGCGATGCCGCCCGCCCGATGCCCGACGTGCCCCCGGTCACCAGCACGACCTTGTTCTCGAAGCGGCGCTTGCCGCTCGGCTTCTGCTGCGGCAGCTTCGCGCCATCGGCGAGCGCCACGCCGCCGGCGAGACCGCCGAGGGCGCCCATGGTCACGCCGAGCGCCGCGCCACCGATCAGGTGACGCCGCTTTACGCCGGCGGGCGCGATGCTATCCTGATTGTCGATCATGTCGGGCTCCTGTTCCGCGCTCGAGCACGCTGGTCTCAATCTTAACGGTGTTAAGATGGGTAGGACCTAATCTGAACAGTGTCAAGTTAAAGATGCCGAAGAGAGCGACCGCGCCTGCGCGCGCAAGGCGGAGCCCGCCTTCCATGCCGGAGGCCGGCTATCATCATGGCGACCTCCAGGAGGCGCTGATTGCGGCGACCGAGGCCATCCTCGCCGACCAGGGCGCTGAAGGCTTCACGCTGCGCGAGGCCGCGCGGCGCGCGGGCGTGTCGCCGGCTGCGCCGTCGCATCATTTCGGCAACGCCCCGGGCCTTTTGACGGAGGTCGCGATCCGCGGCTATCAGGAGCTCGGCGCCGCACTGAAGCAGGCGGCCGAAAAGAAGGAGCCGTTGCATCTGCGCCTGCATGCGCAGGGGCTGGCCTATGTCGCCTTCGCGCTGAAATATTCCGGGCGATTCCAGATGATGTTCTCCAACAAGCGGCTGGTCGCGGGCGACGAGCGCCTGCGCAAGGCCTCGCGGGACGCCCATCGCGAATTCGAGGTCGTCGTCGCGGCGCTGGTGGCCGGCACGCCGAAGCAGGCGAAGGTCGCGGCCACCGTGGCGTGGTCGACCGCCCACGGCTTCGCCAAGCTCGCGCTCGAAGGCAAGTTCGGCGATCCCGGCACGGACTCCGGCCGGCGGGAGATCATGGCGATGCTGCGCCAGGTGCTGGAATATCTCTGGCCGATCGAATCTGCGAGGCGCTGAAGATGAGCACTGTCGGCCCGCAGAAGCTTCGGATCGATGTCGGCAAGGTCGCTCGCGTCTCGGCGCTGCTGCTGCAGCCGCCGGACGCGCGCGCCTGCTATGTCTTCGCCCACGGCGCGGGCGCGGGGATGGATCATGCCTTCATGGCCGAGGCGGCGGCCGGCCTTGCCGCACGCAAAATCGCGACACTGCGCTACCAGTTTCCGTACATGGAGAAGGCCGGCAAGCGGCCTGATCCGCCGGCGATCGCGCAAGCGGCGGTGCGCGCCGCCGTTGGCGAGGCCGCGGGCGCTTGTCCCGGCCTGCCATTGTTCGCCGGCGGCAAATCCTTCGGCGGGCGCATGACCTCGCAGGCGCAGGCCAAGGCGCCGCTCGCCGGTGTGCGCGGGCTGGTTTTCTTCGGCTTTCCGCTGCATGCGGCGGGAAAGCCATCGCGCGAGCGTGCCGATCATCTGAGTGATGTGCGCATCCCCATGCTGTTCCTGCAAGGCACCAACGACAAGCTCGCCGAGTTGGACCTGCTCGCGCCGGTGGTCGCCAAACTCGGTGATCGGGCGGTGCTGCATCGGGTCGAGTCCGCCGATCATTCGTTCCATGTACCGGCGCGCTCGGGCCGCAACGATGCCGCTGTCATGGCCGAGATCCTCGATCGCTGTGCGGCGTGGATCGATTCCATGCGCAATTGAGCGCCGCGATCAATTCGTGATCGCTCAGATCGGCCTTGCTGGCGCTGCATGCCGGATCGTGCCAAGGTCCGCGCGCAATGCGACGACGGAGAATGGGAATGCTGGAAGTGACGCACGAGACGGCCGGGCCGGCGCCTTCGAGGACGCCGCGTTGGACCCGCGAGAGCGCCTGGGCGATCTACGGCCTGCCGTTCAACGATCTGCTGTTTCGCGCGCAGTCGGTGCATCGGCAGCGTTTCGATCCCAACCGGGTGCAGCTCAGCCGGCTGCTCAACATCAAGACCGGCGGTTGCCCGGAGGATTGCGGTTATTGCAGCCAGTCCTCGCATCATGCAACGGGCCTTGTCGCCTCCAGGCTGATGGACGTCGAGGCCGTCGTCGCCGAAGCGCGCAAGGCGAAGCAGGGCGGCGCGAGCCGCTATTGCATGGGGGCGGCCTGGCGCAACCCGAAGCCGCGTGACATGGACGCGATCGTCGCGATCATCGAGGGCGTGAAGGCGCTGGGGCTGGAGACCTGCATGACGCTCGGCATGCTCGACCGCGACCAGGCGGATCGGCTGAGCGGGGCCGGACTCGACTACTACAACCACAATGTCGATACCTCGGAGCGGTTTTATCCGAGCGTGATCACGACCCGGACCTATGCCGATCGCCTCGAGACGCTGGAGCATGTCCGGCAGTCCGGCATGAAGGTGTGCTGCGGCGGCATCCTCGGCATGGGCGAGAGCGAGGAGGACCGCGTCGACATGCTGGTGACGCTCGCCGACCTTCCGGAGCCGCCGGAGAGCGTGCCGATCAACCGGTTGATCCCGATCGCCGGCACGCCGCTCGCCAATGCCGATCCGGTCGAGGGCCTCGAATTCGTGCGGATCGTCGCGCTGGCGCGCATCATGATGCCGACCTCGTTCGTGCGGCTGTCGGCCGGCCGTTCCGCCATGAGCGACGAGATGCAGGCGCTATGTTTCCTCGCCGGCGCCAACTCGATCTTCGTCGGCGACACGCTGCTGACCGCCGGCAATCCCGAGGAGGCCGCGGACAGGAAACTGTTCCGCAGGCTCGGACTCGAAGCGCTCTGATCGCGCAAAGGGGGGATGCGGTGAGCGTCGACAACATCAAGAACCAGGTCAAGGCCTGCATGTTCGACCAATACGGCACGGTGGTCGACATGCAGGGCGGGCTCGTGGCGGTCGTCACGCCGTTCCTGCAAGAGAAGGGCTGGCGCGGCGACCCGAATTCCTTCGTCACCTGGTGGCGGCGCACCCATTTCGAGAACTCGATGATCGACGCGCTGCTGCATCGCGAGCACACACCCTATCGCGAGATCGGTCAGCGCGCGGTCGCCCATGTGATGGGCCGCGCCGGCATCAGCTACACGAAAGGCGAGGTCCGTCATCTCGTCGGCGAGATCGAGAAGCTGAAGCCGTTTCCGGAGGTGCCGGCGGCGCTGGCGAAGCTGCAGACGAAATACCAGCTCGTCGTGCTCTCCAACGGCGATCCGGACATGCTGGAGGCCGCGAAGCAGCACCATAACATTCCGTTCGACCGCGTCATCTCGGTCGCGGAAGCAGGCTCCTTCAAGCCGCATGTCGCGACCTACCGCAAGGCGGCCGAGCTGATCGGCCTGCCGATGGACCAGATCCTGTTCGTCGCCAACCACGCCTTCGACTGCATCGGCGCCAAGTCGGCCGGCATGCGGACCGCGTTCATCGATCGCCGCGCGCGGCCGTTCGGCGCGACGCCGCATCGGCCGGACATCCTGGTGCCGAGCATGACGGAGCTGGCGGCCGCGATCGTGTGATCCGGCGGGTTATTCGCAATACGACACGCCGTCGAGGATGGCGCAGTGCTGCGTCTGCGGGTCCTCCATCGGCACGTGGCCGCCCTTGCCGTTGCCGGCGAAGACGCCCGGCCCGATGTGGACGGAGGCCTTGTTGCCGATGATGACGCTTGGATGCTGCGTCACGGCGCTGACGCGGGTGCCGTCCGCCCAGATGATGGAATCGCCGGTCCACACCCCGCGGCGGCCGTCGTCGCAGGTAACGTCGGTACCCTGCTTGGTGCAGTTCGCCGCGTTCGCGCTGGCGATCCCGGCAACCGCCGCCGCGGCCATCACGATCATCCGCAAGCCCTTCATGCTCGTCCCCTCCCTACAAGCCCGCCGGGGCCAAATCATCGTAAGCATCGTCGCGCCGACCCGGCGCCCGGTTCACGCTTCCTGGCAATTACGGCTTCTCTCCAGGCGCCGTCTGGTTCGGATAACGCCTATTTTTCAATATGTTGCGCGAATGTCGCGCCGCCTTCGCGCCAAATGCTTGCAAAAACCGCCTCGCCCCTTCAAGAGAGGGCCGCAAACGGAGAGATGGCCGAGTGGCTGAAGGCGCACGCTTGGAAAGCGTGTGTGCGGGAAACCGTACCGTGGGTTCGAATCCCACTCTCTCCGCCATTCTCACGATTTTTTTGCTCCGGACTACGATCTTCTACGATTTTCTTCACGTTGGCTCCTGTGCAGTTTCCAGTTCGCGCTGAGAGGGAGCATCCGCCGCCAGGTCTGCTTGCAATTCAGGGACTATCGGACTCTCGCGATGGGTGTCCGACAG
>NZ_JAFAVV010000359.1 GCF_019242285.1 Bradyrhizobium sp. | reverse complement strand
GATGCCGACCTCATCCATATGCGCGATGCGTCCCCTGCCGATGTCGAGCAGGCGTGCGTGCAACAGCGCGTTGCCGGGCGTCTCGGCGAGGATGCTCTCGCCCATTTTGGCAAAGCCAGGCTCGACGTCGGGGCCTGCCAGCACGTTTTTCCACTCGGCGGCGATCTCTGCCGTGACGAAGGCTTCCTCGATGGCAATGCGTTTCAACTTACTCTCCCTTGACGCGAGCCGGTCATTCCTCGGTGCCGAAGTACAAATGGCGCAACCGATCGTCGTTACGCATCAGGGCTGGTGGTCCCGAGAGCGTGATGCGGCCCTTGTTCAAGATATGGGCGACATCGGCGAGCTCGAGCGCGCGCTCGATGTCCTGCTCGACGACCAGCATGGTCAGGCCTTCGCGCTTGAGCTCGGCCAGCGCGGCATAGAGCCGGTCCATCATGACCGGCGCCAAGCCCAGGCTAATCTCGTCGAAGATCACCAGCCGTGGCTTCGCCATGAGCGCCCGGCCGATCGCGAGCGCCTGCTGCTGGCCCCCAGACATCGACGTGCCCGGTGCGAGACGCCGCTCCGCCAGCGCGGGAAACAGGGCATAGACCCGCTCCAGGCGGGCGTTGCGTTCGGCGGCTCCGACGCCTCGCGCGGCCACCAGCAGATTCTCCTCGACCGAGAGCGAAGCGAAAATGCGCCGACCCTCCATGCAATGGGCGATGCCGCGGGCAGCGGTCGCATGCGCCGGGAGGCCACTGATGTCCTCGCCGTCGAATGAGATGCGCCCGGACGTCAGCTGCAGAGCACGGCTGATGACGCGAGCCAGGGTTGTCTTGCCGGCCCCATTGGTGCCGAGAATGCCGATCACCTGGCCCTGCATCACTGACAGGCTAAGATTCTGGATCACGCGCGCCTGGCCGTAGCCCGCGCTGACACCTTCGAGCTGCAGCAGCGGCGTTGAATGGGTCGGCTTGGCCGGCGCCGCAACCGGAGAGGGCACTTCGGCGGGCAGCGTCTTGGCCGCGCCGCCATGGGCGGTCCCTAGATAGACCGCGCCGACCTCGTCGCTGGCCAGCACCTGGGTGGTCGGGCCTTTGGTCAGGACCTTGCCGAAGTTGAGCACCACCACGTCTTCGCAACACTCTTTCACGATGCGGATCACGTGCTCGATGATGATGATCGCGCGCTGCCCGTCCATAAGCGAGCGGATCAGAGCAATGAGTTCGCTGACTTCGCTATCGATCAGCCCGGCGCCGACCTCATCGAGCAGGAGCAGTTTCGGCTTGAGCGCCAGCGCGCGCGCCACTTCTAGCCGCTTGCGCCGGAGCAGCGGCAGATCACCAGCCTTGACCTCGGCGACATCGGCGAGGTCGCAGCGGGCCAGAATGTCCTGCCGCTCCCTCGCGGCCGCCTTGGCCGCCAGGAAAGGCGACAGCGAGAACTGGCCGACGGCCAGGTTCTCGGCCACCGTCATGTCGAGAAACGGCCGCGGAATCTGGTAGGTCCGGCCGATGCCGCGCCGCGCCCGTTCCGAGGCCGGTAGATGGGTAATGTCCTCACCATCGAAACGGATGCGGCCTGCGCTCGCCGCGATCGCACCACCGAGCAGGCCGATCAGGGTCGACTTGCCGGCGCCATTGGGGCCGATCACACCGATGACGCGACCCTTGTCGAGGCGGATGTCGACATTATCATTGGCAACGAGGCCGCCATAGCGCTTGCAGAGGCCTTGCGCTTCGAGCAGGGCGGCGCCGGTGCTCATGATCGGTCTCCGGTTGAAGACATGCGACGGCGCGTCATGGTCTCGATAAGGCCGCAAATCCCGCGCGGGGCGAAACGGATCAGGAGGATCAGGAGCACGCCCGTGATTGCGACATGAAGCTCGGGATAATCGGCGAGCAGTTCGCCGATCGCAATGAAGACGATGGCACCGACAATAGCCCCGAAGCGCATGCCGAGCCCGCCGATGATGACGATCGCGAGCGGATCGACCGACCATTGCAGCCCGAAACTGCCATACGGCTCGATGGCACCGAGCTTTATGGCCTGCAGACCGCCTGCGACGGCGGTGAGTGCGCTCGCCACCGCAAAGGCGGCGAGCTTGACGCGGAAGGCGCGGACGCCAACCTGGCTCGCGGCATCCTCGTCGTCGCGCACGGCGCGGAGCAGAATGGAGAAGCGCGAGCCGGTGGCCAGCGAAAT
>NZ_JAFAVV010000403.1 GCF_019242285.1 Bradyrhizobium sp. | reverse complement strand
TGGACTCGAACCGTCGGCACCCGCTGAGCAACCGGCGTGGTCACCCTCCCCTGGAGGGGGAGGGTCGGCTCACATGAAGCGAAGCGGAATGGGAGCCGGGGTGGGGTGATGCTTCCGCGCGCGCACTGTCTAATACGGAGAGACCGTCACCCCACCCCGGCACGCATCTCGCTTCGCTCGAACGCGTGCCGACCCTCCCCCTCCAGGGGAGGGTTCAACCGCTCTGTTCTTTTTTGAATGCGACGGCCCCGCCGCAAGCGGAACCGCGCTCGCCGGCTATCCGAGTCGATCACGACGATCATGCTCTACACCGCAACCTTCGCCACCTCGGGCTTGTTGACGAGATAGAGTCCGGCGATGACCAGCACCGCCGCTGCACCGAACGGCGCGGTCAGGGGTTCATGCAGGATCAGATGGCTCGCCACGATGCCGAACAAGGGCGTGATGAAGGTGAAGGCCGACAATCGGCTCGCCGAATAGGTCTGCACCAGCGCGAACCAGAGCGTGAAGGTGATCCCGACCACCCAGATGCCCTGGTAGATCACGAGGCTCACGGCGAGGTGTCCGGGAAAGTGGGAAATCTTCTCGCCGGCGAGCCAGGCCGAGAGCTCCAGGATCGGAATCGACACCGCGACCTGGTACGCCAGCGCCTTTTCCGGCGCTGCGAAGCGCAGCCGCGAGCCCTTGGCGATCACCGTGGTCGCACCCCATAACGCACCGCCGCCGACCAGCATCAGATCGCCGAGCAGCACGCGCGCATCGACATTCGGCTGCGGCACCCCGATCGCAAGCGCGACTCCGGCAAAGCTCAAGGCGAGGCCGGCCCACTGCGTCGGCCGCAGCCGCTCGCCCAGCAACTGGTTGGAGCCGAGCGCGACGAAGAACGGCGCGGTGTAGAGGAACACCACGCCGCGCGAGGCCGTCGTCAGTTGCAGGCCGCGATAGATCAGCACGAATTCGATCCCGAACAGGAAACCCGCCAGCAGGCCGGGAAGCAGCGTGCCGTCGGCCCGGAAAAACCTGACGCCGCGCACCCAGCCTGCCACCAGCAGCACCGGCAGCGCCACGAAGGCGCGCAGCGTCGCCTGCGCCATCGGCGGAATCTCCGGCAACGCCAGCTTGATGGCGACCTGGTTGAAGCCCCAGGAGAGGCAGATCACGAGCATCAGCGCCACCGCGCCCGGGCGGAGCGGCGGCGCCGCAGGAGGCGAGATCAGGACCAACTGTCTGGAAGGCATGTTTCCTCGGGATCCCGCCAGCGCTACGCGGCCTTCTGGCAGTGGAAACAGGTGCCGGTGATCTCGACCACCGAGAGTTTCGGCGCAAAGCCCGAGGCACGCGCCGCCACGGACAAGCTCTGCGCCACCGGCGCGGCGGGGATCTCCCCGACCGTGCCGCAGCGCTCGCAGATCAGGAATGCGACCATCGCCGCCGCGTCATGGTCGTGCGCGCAGGCCAGATAGGCATTGCGGCTCTCGATCCGGTGGACGAGGCCGTTCGCCATCAGGAACTCCAGCGCGCGATAGACGGTGATCGGCGCCGGCCGCGGCATCGACCGGGCAAGCTCTTCGATCACCTCATAGGCGCCGAGCGGGCGGTGGCTCGACAGCAGCGCCTGTAGCACCTGGCGGCGGATCGGCGTGAACCGCTGCGCCCGGTTCGCGCATACCTGCTCCGCATGATGGATGGCCTCCGCGGTGCAGCGGCCGTGATCATGGTCGGGGGCGGGAAAAGCCGGTTTCAAGCTCATCGCGGCGACATTTAACCCGCCCGGGTGGGCAACGTCCAACATTTCGCTGTTGCCGATGCACGAGCCGGACCCGCGTCGCGCGCGGCCTCTTGGAGCCAGTCAATTCCTTGTTAACTTGAATAATTCATAAGCTTGCTTATTATATTGCAAGCTCATTGGAGACCAAGCTTATGAACCGCGGTCCGGCGGACACGAATTTCTTCTTCCTGCTCGGCGAGGTGCAGCGACTGGTGCGCGCCTATGCCGACAAGGAGGCCGCCCGCTACGGCATCACCCGCGCGCAATGGGCGGTGCTGGCCTATGTCGAGCGCAACGAGGGCATGAAGCAGACCGAGCTCGCCGAGGCGATGGAAATGCAGCCGATCACGCTGACGCGATTGATCGACAAGCTCGCCGACAATGACTGGATCGAGCGGCGTGGCGACGACAACGACCGCCGCGTCAACCGGCTCTATCTCAGGAAGAGCGCACGGCCGCTGCTCGGCAAGCTGAAAGGGCTGAAAGCGGAGCTCACCGCCACCGCGCTGGACGGCATCATGCCGGCGGACGAGCAGCGCCTGCTCGCACAACTGGAAACCATCAAGGAAAACGTACGCAATGCCATTCAGAACACCGAGGCGGAAGCAGCAAGACGGGAGCAGCGCTATGGCTGATCCGGTGCTGAAATTCCCGCCCGAGCAGAAGACTGCTCCCGCGGGCCAGCCGGCAACCAAGGCCGCGCCGCCGCGGCGCAGCCTGTCGTCCGGGCTGAAGCGCTACCGCCGCTTCCTGCTGCTCGTCGTGCTGCCGATCATCGCCGCCGTCGGCGGCGTCGTGTTCTATCTCAATGGCGGCCGCTATGTCGGCACCGACGACGCCTATGTCGGCGCACAGAAGGTGCTGGTCACCCCCGACATCTCCGGCAAGATCGACAAGATCGTGGTGAAGGAAGGCCAGCACGTCGACGCCGGTGACGTGCTGTTCGAGATCGATCCCGAGCCGTTCCAGTTCGCCCTCGACCAGGCCAAGGCGCAGCTCGCGCAGGCCAAGACCACCTACGACAATCTGGTCGCCAACATCAAAATCTACGGCCAGATGCTCGATCTGGCGCAGCAGGGCGTCGACCTGAAGCAGCGCGATGTCGAGCGCAAGCAGCAACTGGTCAACCAGAAGGTCGGCTCACAACTCGACCTCGACAACTCCGCCACCGGCCTGGTCACCGCGGGCGCGCAGGCGCAGTTCGTCAAGCAGCAGCTTTCCAATGCCAAGGCGCAACTGCTCGGCGACCCCGATTTGCCGATGGAGAAGTTCCCGCCCTATGCGCAGGCCAAGGCGCAGCTCGACATGGCGCAGCGCAATCTCGACCACACCGTGCTGCGCGCCCCGATGGCCGGCATCGCGACCCAGGTCGACCAGATCCAGCTCGGCCGCTTCGTTCCCGCCGGCACGCCGGTGTTCTCGATCATCGACGTCGACAACCCCTGGGTCGACGCCAATCCGAAGGAAAGCGATTTCACCTATGTCGCGGTTGGCCAGCCGGTGACGCTGGACGTCGACGCGTTCCCGAACCACGTGTTCAAGGGCTATGTCGGCTCGCTCTCGCCCGGCACCGGCGCGCAGTTCGCGATCCTGCCGCCGCAGAATGCCACCGGCAATTTCGTCAAGGTGGTGCAGCGCGTGCCGGTCCGAATCTACTTCGACAAGGACGACGCCTTCGTGAAGAAGCTGAAGGCCGGCATGAGCGTCTACGCCACTATCGACACCAACCATCGCCGCACGTTCGCCGGGCTGCTGGGGCTGTCGCCGGCGTCCGCGAGCCAAGACTCCGAAAGCCAGGACTGATCCGATGTCGCCGACCGCCCTGCCCCCTCCCAGCGCGGTTCCCGGCCTGCGCCGCAACATGGTGACGATCTGCGCCATGACCGCGACCATCATGCAGGCGCTCGACACCACGATCGCCAACGTCGCGCTGCCCTACATGCAGGGCTCGCTGTCGGCGTCGCAGGACCAGATCAACTGGGTGCTGACCTCCTACATCGTCGCGGCCGCGATCATGACCGCACCGGTCGGCTGGATCGCCAACCGCTTCGGGCGCAAGCGGACCTTCATCGTCTGCTCGGCCGGCTTCACCCTCGCCTCGGTGCTGTGCGGGCTGGCGCAGGACATCAACCAGATGGTGCTGTTCCGCCTCTTGCAGGGCGTGTTCGGCGCCGCGCTGGTGCCGCTGTCGCAGGCGGTGATGCTCGATTCCTACTCGCTGCAGGAACGCGCCAAGGCGATGTCGATCTGGGGCATGGGCGTGATGATGGGCCCGATCATGGGGCCCTCGCTCGGCGCTTGGCTCACCGAGACCTATTCCTGGCACTGGGTGTTCTTCGTCAACCTGCCGTTCGGCCTGATCACCGTGCTCGGCCTCGTCATCTTCATGGACGAAACGCAGCAGGACCCGAACCTGCGCTTCGACTGGTTCGGCTTCTCAGCGCTCGCGGTCGCGATCGGCGCGCTGCAGCTTGCGCTCGACCGCGGCGAGCAGCTC
>NZ_JAFAVV010000149.1 GCF_019242285.1 Bradyrhizobium sp. | reverse complement strand
AGTTGTAGGGTGGGCTAAGCTTCGCCAGCGCTCGCAAGAGCGCGGGCGAAGCGTGCCCACCATTCTCTCCGCAGTCGCTCGCAAATGGTGGGCACGCTTTTATCTTGGCATGGCAAGCATGGTTCATGTGGCCGCTTAGCCCACCCTACGATCCCGCACATACGTCCGCATTCTCGCGACGGGAATCGCCCGAGTCGTGCCAAGCATCGCGCCCTGAAAAGCAGGAGGGCGCAGGGAAGGCCGGGTGCCGGTCGCACCCATGGCCCGCCTGCAACAAGAAACGCAGGCGGCAGTCACCACAGGTACGAGCCGGAGCAACCGGCCTTCCCTGCGCGATGGGTTACGGCTTATACGTGCTCTCCCCGGGGAGCGGGCTTTCTTGCCCCCGTCACTCGCAAGATCATCGCTTGCAAGCTTGACGCCAGCGTCGCGGCGCCAGGACCACACGATTTCGCCGTCCGCAACATGCTGCTCGTCTCGCAGCAACATCGCGTCCACCGCATCCCGCCTCCCACGTCCGTGACGATCGCGAAGCGCCCCTCCGATGGAGGCGGGACGGCCTCAAATAGCATCTATTTCGGGAAAATGGAAGTGGTTTCTTGCGGAAGCCTATCGTGGGATGCGCATCCGTTTGGATTCACTCGACAATTTCGGTTTTACCGCAGCGCCTTTCTCCGGCTGTGGGCGGCCGCCGAAATCGACTCGGGTTGATTCTCGAGCGGCATGCGAGCGCTGGGCGGCTTTGGTGACGCGGTAGAATCGGCCCATCCTACGAATTGTCGGAGCGCGGCTTGAGCTTGTTGAGATGATAGGTCAGTGCCAGCGCCACGCAGTGGCGCAGCTCGGCTTCGGGGAGCTCGTCGTTCGCGTCGAGCAGGATGCTGCGGTTGCCGCCGTAGCGCAGGTGCGGATAGAGCTCGCGGAAAGTCTCGACCAGGTTGGTCTGGCAGTGGAAATACACCGCGGTCCGGCCGGCGGTCGACTTGACCTGGTCGATCCGGATCGTGCTGCCGCTCCTGCTTTCGCTGGTGAGATAGCTCACCTGTCCCCATTTCAGCGCTTCCTCGATCGCACCGACGCCGTCGGTTTGGCCCGCGGTGTCGAGGATCAGCCGCCGCAGCGCCAGCAGTCTCGCCTTGACCGGCCTGGGGCAGGCGTCGAACGCCGCCGTCACCGCGGGGTCGGGCCGACCGGCGCGGCGTCTCGCCGGCGTCGTCGCCTTCGGCCTTTGGGATGGGCGTGTCATGGCTGCCTGCAATTGTCGATCCTGCGGGCAGCCTAGATCAGGTTTGCGCGAAACGCTATTTCTTGGCCGCGCGCTTCGACGTGGCGGAGCGCTTGGTCGCCTGCCGCTTGCGGGAGGCCGCGGCCTTCTTGGCCGAGCGCGACCGTTCCGCGGCCGGCCTGCTGGCGGAGGCTTCGCCGCCGAGCTTGCCGCCACGCCGCGACGGCGCGTGGTTCTCGGGCATGCCGCGCCCCGAGCCGCTCTTCTTGCCGCCGCCGGTCTCCTTGTTGACGGTGGCCCAGGCGCGCCGCTCGGCCTCCTTCTCGCCGACGCCGCGCTCCTCGTAGCTGTCCTCGATGTGTTCGGCCTGGCGCTTCTGCTTGTCGGTATAGCCTGACTTGTCGCCGCGCGGCATGGTCGGATCTCCCTTGGCTGATGCGGTTGGCAAAGCTCGCAACGCGCGCCGCGCGGCGCGGTTCCTGCCCGCGCGGAAGGTCGGCCAAGATCCGGGTCAGGCCGCGCTGCGCAGGCTCGCCAGGAAGGTGTCGACGCTGCTGAAGAGCGCGCTGGCCTGCTGGTTCAGTTCGCCGGAAGCGACCATCACATTGTCGGCCAGTCGGCGCGACTGCTCGGCGGCCTGGCTCGCGCCGATCACGTTCTGCGACACCTCGCCGGTGCCGGCCGCGGCCTGCTGCACGCTGCGGGCGATCTCGCGGGTCGACGAATCCTGCTGCTCGACCGCGGCTGCGATCGTGGTCGCGATGCCGCTGATCTCGCGGATGGTCTGGCTGATCCCACCGATCGCGGCGACGCAATCGGAGGTGGCGGATTGGATCGAAGTGACCTGGCCCGCGATCTCCTCGGTGGCCTTCGCGGTCTGACTGGCGAGTTCCTTCACTTCCGCCGCGACCACGGCGAAGCCGCGGCCGGCGTCGCCCGCGCGCGCGGCCTCGATGGTGGCATTGAGCGCCAGCAGGTTGGTCTGGCTCGCGATGGCGTCGATCAGACGCAGCACGTCGCCGATCTTCTCCGCGGCGGCGGCGAGGCTGCCGACCATCGCCGTAGTCTGCTCGGCCTTGGTGACGGCGCCGTCGGCGACCTTCGAGGAGTGGCCGACCTGGCGGCCGATCTCCGTCACCGACGAGGCCAGCTCCTCGGTCGCGGCGGCAACCGTGTTGACGCTGGCGGAGGCTTCCTCCGAGGCCGCCGCGGCGGCCGTGGTGCGTTGCGAGGTGCCGTTGACGGAGGTGGTGATCTCACCGGCGACGCGCTGCATGTCCTCGGTCGCCCTGGCGACGGCGGCGACCACGCCCTTGACGTCGGCCTCGAAGCGATCGGCCATCTGGCGCTGCAATGCCTGCTTCTCCAGCTCCGCCTTGTGCTGGGCGGCCTGCTGCGATTCGCGCAGCGACTGCGTCTCGATCATGTTGCGGTGGAACACGTCGACGGCCCGGGCCATGGTGCCGAGTTCGTCGGAGCGCTCACCGCCGGGAATCGTGACGGCGGTGTCGCCGCTGGAAAGGCGATTCATCACGGCGGTGATCGCAACCAGCGGCCGCGAGATGCCGCGTCCCAGCAGGAACGCCAGCAGCGCGGCGACGGCGAGAATGGCCAGGGTGCCGAAGATCAGGTTGCGCTGCGAGCTCGCAGCGGCCGCCTCATAGGCGGTCGTATCCTTGACGATCTCGACGACGCCGACCGGCTTGCCGGTATAGTTCTTGATCTGCCCGACATAGACGGCCGCTGGATGGCCGGCCAATGCCGCGTCGCGACGCAGCGGGCTGCCGTCGACCACGTCCTTCAATTCCTCGGGACGTGCGACGAGCTCGTCGCCGAAGGTGGAGGAAAGGCGCCTGAAGGCTTTGCCGTCGTACGAGTACACGGCGAGATCGATGCCGAAACGCTGCTTGGCGCGATCGACGAACTCCTTGCCGAAGGTCACGCCGACATCGACGTTGAAGAGGCTCTTGCCGTCGCGCACGACCGGCGTCATGCCGAAAATGCTGAGCGCCTCGAGTCCGGGCTCGACGCCTGCGATCTGCTTGCCGTCCCTGGTCGCCTCCACCACGGTCGCGCGGCGCGGGGAAATGTCGTCGCCAAAGATCTTCGGTTGATGGATGCGCGCGAACACCAGTGCCGGCGGCCTCTCGAAGGTCATCAGCGGCATGCCCTGCGCCTTGAGCGCCTTGTGGGTGTCGGCGAGCAGGGCGAGCAGTCCCTCGCGATCGTCGTGTTCGACGGCATCGCTGACGGATTTCAATGAGGAGACGACGGAAGATACGGCAAGCGCCGCGCGCCCCTCATAGTCGATGGCGGCGATGATGCTGTCATATTGCAGCTTGAGCTGCTGCTCCAGCGCGAGCCGTGTCAGTGAGCGCTGTTGCAGGATCGAGAAAGTCCCGAGGATGCCGCAGGCGACCGCGACGGTGAGCGAGATGGCGAGAATGAGGCGGGCGGCGATCGAACGCAGTTTCAGCATGTCTTGTTCCGGTTTTCTCGCGGCAGGAGATGCCGGAAGAATCCCAGAATCGACTTAACGAAATGGCATTCTCGCTGACGGTATTTCTACGGAGGATTTCCGCGTCTCACCGTGCCGTCGGCGGCGTCTGCAGTTTGGCGGAAAGGATGGCGCGCCCGGCATCCTCGTAATGCGTGTCGCGCGCCTGGATCTGCTGCGCGATCGCGTGCATGTCGCGGAAACGCCGCTCGAACGGGTTGGCAGCGAACACCGCGGTGGCGCCGGCCATGTGATAGGCGGTGTCGACCACGGACGCCGATTGATGGATGGTCCAAGTCGCGGCGATGCGGATCGCGATGCGATGCGCCTCGCTGACCGCGGCGCCGCGCTCGAGGTCGCGCCACACCTCGGCCGCCGTCGCATAGAGATAGGCGCGCGCGGCGCGCAAGCCCGCCTCGGTGCGGCCGATCAGGCCCTGCACCGCGTTGTTCTCGCGCATCGCCGAGAGGCCCTGCGGCAGCTTGGTGCGCGCCAGTTCGGTCGCGGCGTCGAGGGTGGCGCGGGCAACGCCGAGCGAGGTCGCGGCGAAGCCCATGCTGAACACCATGTTGGTGGTGAGCCTGTAGAGCGGGCCCGGCTCGCGCAGCGCGGCCGGATCGTCGCGCAATGCCGAGAATTTCTCGGGGATGAAGA
This sequence comes from Bradyrhizobium sp., assembly GCF_019242285.1. GTDB lineage: Bacteria > Pseudomonadota > Alphaproteobacteria > Rhizobiales > Xanthobacteraceae > Bradyrhizobium. The sequence continues at coordinate 2,740 of NZ_JAFAVV010000149.1, read as the reverse complement.
GGTTGTCGACCGAATAGGAATCGGTGCCGGTGCCCTTCAGCCCGATCACGTCCCAGACGTCGTACATCGTGGCGCTGGTGATCGGGAACAGGATGGTGCGGATCTCCGGCGCGCCGTCCTTCTTCTTCCGCGGGGCGCCGTCGGCTTCGACGATCCGCACATGTGCGCCGAGCCAGCTCGCCTGCCGCGCGCCGGAGGCGAAATCCCAGCGCGCATGGGCGAGATAGCCGCCGGGCACGGCCTTCACCTCATGGGCGATCGCGCCCCAGGCCAGGATGCCGGGCGGCGTATTGAAGATCTCCTCCGCGGCATCACGATCGAGATAGGCCGCGGTCATGGCGCAGACGCTGCATTGGCCGAGGCACCAGGCCGTCGAAGCATCCGCTTTGGCGATCTCCTCCTGCATCTGCATGAACGTTTCGAGCGGCGCCTCGGCGCCGCCGAGGCTCTGCGGCAGCAGCGAACGGTAGAGACCGTTCTCGATCAGCGCGGAGACGACCGGCTCGGTGAGGCGCCGCGTCCGCTCGATCGCATCGGCCTCGCGGGCGATCAGCGGCTGCAGCGCGCGGGCGCGCTCGACGAGACCAAGATCTGCGGGCTTGTTCATCGGGTTCTTTCGCCCTTCTTGTTTATCGATCGATCAATTGATGGGCATCGTGGCGCATTCGCAGCCCGCGATCAAGCCTCGTTCGCCGCTTACGCCGCGGCGCGGCCGAGTTCGAGCGAGGGCCGGCGCCTGGACGGGAAGCTCAGGGCCACCGCCACCGCCGCAAGCCCGATCGCGAAGGAACCGGCATGTAGCCACGTGTATCCGTGGAAGGTGTCGAACACGAGACCGCCGGCCCATGGCCCGAGCGCCATGCCGAGACTCGCGAAGGCGGAGACCGCGCCGAACACCGTGCCCATGATGCGCGCGCCGAAGAACTCGCGCACCAGCACGGCGTAGAGCGGCATCACTCCGCCATAGGCGAGCCCGAACACCACCGACAACGCGTAGAACTCGCCGAGCCGGTAGACTGCGAGGTAGGTCGCGATGCACAGCGCCTGCACCAGGAGGCCGCCGACCAGCACCGGCTTGGCGCCGATCCGATCCGCCAGCGCGCCGAGCAGGAGACGCCCGCCGAGCCCGGAGAAGCCGGCGAGGCTGTAGACGGTGACGGCGGTCAGGGGCGCGATGCCGCAGATCATGGCGTAGGAGACCATGTGGAAGATCGGCCCGGAATGCGCCGCGCAGCAGCCGAAATGCGCCAGCGCCAGCGTGATGAATTGCGGCGTGCGCAGCGCCTGCGCCGCGGTCCATTCCGTCTCGGGTGGGGCAGCGGCGTTCGCGGCGGCGGCATCGGTGCGGTGCGGCGCCGGGCGCACCAGCAACGAGGCCGGGATCAGCAGCGCCCAGGCCGCGATGCCGATGACCAGCATCGCCAGGCGCCAGTCATAGGTCGCAATCAGCCAGCTCGCGGACGGCGCCACCGTCACCGGCGCGACGCCCATGCCGGCGGACACCAGGGCCACCGCGAGGCTTCTGTTCTTCTCGATCCAGGCGCTCGCCAGCGCCATCATCGGGGCATAGAAGCTGCCGGCGGCGATCCCGATCAATCCGCCGAAACAGAGCTGGAATTGCCAGAGGGTTTGCGCCCGGCTCGCGGTGACGAGACCGAGGCCGAGCAGGAGGCTGCCGGCCAATACCACGATGCGGGTGCCGAAGCGGTCGGACAGCGTCCCCCACAGGAACGCGGCCACGGCCATGCAGAGGAAATCCAGCGTCGCCGCCGCCGACACGCCGGCGCGCGACCAGCCCATCGCCTCCGAGATCGGCTGCAGGAACACGGCGAGCGACAGCATCGAGCCGAAGCCGACACAGGTCATCAGCGCGCCCGCGCCGACGACGATCCAGCCATAGTCGAACCGGGAGGTTCTGAGCATGCGTTTCCTCTGCGCTTGTGGTCTTGTTCGATTGCGCGAGGTGATGGTGGGCTATCTGGCGTGGAAGGGCAAGCCGGCGGCTCGTGACCCCGGTATGCGCGGGCCACCGCCGTCATTCCGAGGCGCCCGCAGGCCGAACCCGGAATCCTCGCGAGACAATGATATTGGGAGAGATGGACTCCGGCTTCGCTCGCTTGCCGGAATGACGGTGGCCTCAGCTGTCCACCTTCAGCGCGGCAATGAAGGCTTCCTGCGGGATGTCGACCTTGCCGAACTGCCGCATCTTCTTCTTGCCTTCCTTCTGCTTCTCCAGAAGCTTTCGCTTGCGCGTGATGTCGCCGCCGTAGCATTTCGCGGTGACGTCCTTGCGCAGCGCGCGCACGGTCTCGCGCGCGATCACCTTGCCGCCGATCGCCGCCTGGATCGGAATCTGGAACATATGCGGCGGGATCAGTTCCTTCATCTTCTCGACCATGGCGCGGCCGCGGCCTTCGGCGCGGGTCCGGTGCACCAGCATCGCCAGTGCGTCGACCGGCTCGGCGTTGACCAGGATCTGCATCTTGACGAGGTCGGCCTCCTTGTAATCGGTCAGGTGATAGTCGAACGAGGCGTAGCCCTTCGACACCGACTTCAGCCGATCGTAAAAATCGAACACCACCTCGTTGAGCGGCAACTCGTACTTCACCATCGCGCGCGAGCCGACATACGTCAGCTCCTTCTGAACGCCGCGGCGGTCCTGACACAGCTTCAGCACGCTGCCGAGATATTCGTCGGGCGTGAGGATCGTCGCCTCGATCCAGGGCTCGTCCATCTCCGC
>NZ_JAFAVV010000148.1 GCF_019242285.1 Bradyrhizobium sp. | reverse complement strand
AGCCGAAGATCAACGCGCCGATCAGCACCGTGAACACCGCAGCCGCAGTGCGCGTCGCCTGTAACAGCGAGGCGAGAATCTTTTCCTTGTCGAGCCGGCCGGTTAGGACGCCGATCAGGAACGCGCCGGTGGCGCCGACACCGCCGGCTTCGGTCGGGGTGAAGCGCGGCAGGAACGGCAGGCCGTAGAGCCCGCCGATCACGAACACGAACAGCACCACCGGCGCCCAGATGTCGCGCAGGCCCGCGAAACGCTCGCGCCACGGCAGCACCGGCCCGCGCGGCAGGTAGCCCGGACGCACCACCCCGATCAGCGTGATCGTGATCATGTACATGGTCATGGCAAGCAGGCCGGGGACGATGCCGGCCATGAACAATTTGCCGATGTCCTGCTCGGTGATGATGCCGTAGACCGCGAGCACGGTCGACGGCGGCAGCATGGCGCCGAGCGTGCCGCCGGCCGCGATCACGCCGGTGGAGAAGGATTGCGGATAGCCGAAGCGCCGCATCTCCGGATAGGCGACCGCGGAGAAGGTCGCCGCGGTCGCGACCGAGGAGCCGGAGATCGCGGCAAAGCCGCCGCAGGCCGCCACCGTGGCGATGCCGAGCCCGCCGCGCAAATGCCCGACGAAGCCGTTGGCAGCACGAAACAGTTCGCGGCTCATGCCGGAGTTGGAGACGAACGTTCCCATCAAGAGGAACATCGGGATCACGCCGAAGGTGTAGTCCGTCACCGTGCGCATCGAGGTCTGGCCGACCAGCTTCAGCGCGGGCGTGAAGCCGACCAGATAGCCGAAGCCGGTGACGCCGACGAGCCCCATCGCCATGCCGACCGGCACGCGAAGCAGCATCAGGCCGAACAGCGAGACGAAGCCGATGACGGCGACCGCGTTGGTGCTCATGGCCGCGCCCTACTCCGTCGCCTTGATGGTGGGATCATGCATCTCTTCGGGATGGAAGATCAGGCGATAGGTGCGGATCGCGATCAGCAGCACCGCGGAGACGTCGCCGGCCCAGGCGATGGCAAAGAACGGCCAGGTCGGCATGTGCAGATCGAAGGTGAGCACATGGTCGTTGTAGGTGCCGCGCACCTTGTCGAACAGCGTATAGGTCTGCACCGTGACGACGAACAGCAGCACCAGCGTCGCGAACACGTCGATGAGGCGCTGCCAGCGCGGGCCGACATTGGCCCAGACCAGGTCGACGGTGATGTGGGTGCCGCGATAGCTGGTGGCGGCAATGCCCCAGAAGATCAGGATGCCGAGCAGCATGCGGCCGATGTCGAAGGAATCGGGAATCGCGTAGTTCAGCGTGTTGCGGAGCAGCACCGAGACGAAGATGTCGAGCGCGACGAGGCCGACGAAGCCGGCCGCGATCCACTCGATCGTGTCGATGAAGCGGTCCATCGAAGCGCGGTTCATCTACGCTCTTCCCTCTATCCGATGCTGAATCGGTGCGGCATCGGAAGTCCACCTCTTCCTTGCGGGAGAGGCATAGGCCGCCTTTCGGCGGCCGTTCGAAGAACGCCGAAGCAAAGCTTCGGCTATGTCGCATCGGAAGATGCGATCCGGGTGAGGGGTTTGTCTCCGCGAGCAAAACTTTCGAGATCGAGTACGCGGATAGAACCCCTCATCCGGCGCTTCGCGCCACCTTCTCCCACAAGGGGAGAAGGGAAGATGGAGCGCCGCGGACAAATTCATCACACATGACTGCGATTTTCTCGCCAAAACGGCGGCAGAAAAGCCTGCCGCCGCGCCGGCGTTAACGAACAAGTCGGTTACTGCGTCAAGGCGTTGTACTTGGCGAGCGAGGTCTTCAGCTCGGTCATGGCGGCGTCGGGGTCGACGCCGGAGCCGGACTTCTTGACGCCGTCGGCCCAGCTCTTGACCAGCGGCTCGGAGGCTTTCTTCCACGACGCGAGCTGGTCGGCCGTCAGCGTGTAGACCTCCTGGCCGGACTGCGCCTTGATCTTGTCGACGCCGGCGTCCTCGAACTTGCCCCAGGGCTCGCCGACGCGGCCGGCAGCCTCGGTGTTGCAATTGTCGTCGACCGCCTTCTTCTGCTTGTCCGACATCCTGTCGTAGGTGGCCTTGTTCATCACCAGCACGAAGGTCGTGACATAGAGCGGCGCCTCCATGTGATATTTCGTGACCTTGTCGATGCCGAACAGGAGCAGCGAGCCCCAGGGGAAGGTGATGCCGTCGGCGACGCCGCGCTCGATGATGTCGCGCGCTTCCGGCGCGGAGGACTGCACATTGGTGCCGCCAAGCAGGGTGACGAAATTGCCGATGGTGGCGTCGGCCGGGCGGATCTTCAGCCCCTTGACGTCCTCGGGCACCACGATCTTCTTGGTTCGCGAATGGAACGACGAGGGCGAATGGATGAAGGCGAGGCAGAACTTGACGTCCTTCATCTCCTTCTCCGCATATTTGCGGTACCAGGCATCCAGCCCTTCGGTGCCGCCCTTGGCGTCCGACATCAGGAAGGGGAGCTCGCCGGCGGCGATGACCGGGAAGCGGCCCGGCTGATAGCCGGGATTGACGTAGGTGACGTCGGCGATGCCGTCACGCGCCATGTCGTAATGGTCGAAAGCCTTGCCGAGCTGCTGGGCCGGAAACACCTGCGACTTGATGGTGCCGCCGGACGCCTTCTCGACCGAAGCGCCCCAGTCCTCCAGCGCCTTCTGCAGCGGATGCGAGGCCGGCACCCAGTGCGAGATCTTCAGGTTGATCTGCTCCTCGGCCGAGGCGGGAGTCAATGCGGGCGTTGCGGCGGCGGCCGCCACCAGCAGGCCCAAAAGCGTCTTCCTCATCGGCATCGTCTCCCCTCGTCGAAAGTGGGCTTTCGAAGCCCTTTGCAGACATTGTTATATGATATAATCATCATTGCAAGCCCGCGACAAAACGCGCGGGACGGCGGCGGAGCCTACAACAAAAGCAGGAGGAAGGTTTGCGGACTAAAGTAGCAATCATTGGCGCGGGGCCGGCGGGATTGCTGCTGGGGCAGTTGCTCCACACCTACGGCATCGACAACGTCATCCTGGAAAAGCATACCGCGGACTACGTGCTGGCGCGCATCCGCGCCGGCCTGCTCGAGGAAGGCACGGTTGGCCTGCTCGACCAGATCGGCGCCGGCCAACGCGCCCACCATGAGGGCCTGGTCCATGACGGCATCGAGCTCGCCTTCGGCGGCAGCCGTCATCGCATCGACATGAAGGCCTTCACCGGCAAGACGGTGATGATCTACGGCCAGACCGAGGTCACGCTCGATTTGATGAACGCGCGCAGGGCGGCGGGCCTCACCACCGTCTACGAGGCGGCCGACGTCACGCCACTCGATTTCGATACAGACCATCCGCGCGTCACCTATGTGAAAGACGGCGCGACTCACGCAATCGCCTGCGACTTCATCGCCGGCTGCGACGGCTTTCATGGCATCAGCCGCGCCAGCGTCAAGCCACCGGCGATCGAGACCTTCGAGCGGGTCTATCCGTTCGGCTGGCTCGGCATTCTCTCGGACACCCCGCCGGTGTCGCATGAACTGATCTATTCGAATCACGCGCGCGGATTCGCGCTCTGCACCATGCGTTCGCGGAGCCGCAGCCGCTATTACGTGCAGTGCGCGCTCGACGACCAGGTCGAGCAATGGCCGGACGATCGGTTCTGGGACGAGCTCAGGCGCAGGCTCGACCAGAAGGCGGCGGATTCGCTGATCACCGGGCCCTCGATCGAGAAGAGCATCGCGCCGCTGCGCAGCTTCGTCGCCGAGCCGATGCGGTTCGGGCGGATGTTCCTGGCCGGCGATGCCGCCCATATCGTGCCGCCGACCGGCGCCAAGGGGCTCAACCTCGCCGCCAGCGATGCGCATTATCTCGCCAGCGCTTTACGGGAATATTACGACGAGAAATCCTCGGCCGGCATCGACCATTATTCCGAGACGGCATTGGCGCGGGTCTGGAAGGCGGTGCGGTTCTCCTGGTGGATGACCTCGATTCTGCATAAATTCCCGGAGAACGGCACGATCGGCGCGCGCATCCAGCTCGCCGAGCTGGACTATGTGACGAGATCGAAGGCGGCGATGACGTCGCTGGCGGAGAACTATGTCGGGCTGCCGTTCTAGGCGCGTCGTCATGGAATCGCAGGGTGGGCTAAGCGCGTCTTGCACCGAAGCGCGCCACGCGAAGGCAGAAGCGTGCCCACCAGCCCGAGCCGAACTGCCGAAAGAATGGTGGGCACGGCGCTTCGCGCCTTAGCCCACCCTGCGCTGACGTTTCAAACGCTCGCGCAATGAACGTTTAAAACTTTGTAGGCGGTGAAACCGTCGTCGAGATCGCGTTCAATGGCGACACTCCATCGCCAACTGCGAGCCGGCCATGACGACGACCGAAACCACATCCGACATTCCCGCGGGCTTCGAGCCGCATTTCCGCAAGAGCCCGTTCACCGATCCCTGGGAGCCGCTCTACTCGAAGAAGACGGACAAGGCCGTCGTCATGGCACTGCGGCTCGCCAAAGCGCACACCAATGCGCGGGGCCTGATCCATGGTGGCTTGATCGCCTCGCTCGCCGACAACGCGATGGGCTATAGCTGCGCACAGGCGACGAACTGGACGACCTCGTTCGTGACGGTTTCGCTCGCGGTGGACTATGTCGGCTCGGCGGGGATCGGACAATGGCTCGCGGTCGAGAGCGACGTCATCAAGACCGGCTCGACGCTCTGCTTCGCGCAGAGCCTGATCAAGGCCGACGGCGCCGTGATCGCGCGCGCGAGCGGCACGTTCCGCGTGGTGCCGAAGCCGGTGTGACGGCGGACGCCAAAGCTAGCCAAAATGCCAGTCGGCGGTCTCGACCACGAGATCGATGAAGGCGCGTACCTTGGCCGACAACAGCCGCGAGGTCGGATAGACCATGTGGATCGGCAGCGGCTTCTGCTCGAACCGCTGCAGCACGATCCTGAGGCGGCCGCGCCGGATCGCCTCCGCGGCCTGATAGGCCAGCACCCGCGTCAGGCCGCCGCCGGCCTCGGCATACTGGATCGCGGCATCGGCGACGTTGGTGACGAAGCGCGGTGCAATGTCGGCCCGCAGCTCCTCGCCGTCGCTGACGAAGCGCCATTCCGCCGTTACCGCGTTCGCGCCGAACTGGATGGTGTCGTGGGCGGCGAGCGCCGCCGGCGTGTTCGGCTCGCCGCGCGCCGCGAGATAGGCGGGCGACGCCACCACGATCCGCCGCATCTCGCCGACATGACGCGCCACGATGGCGGAATCGGCGAGCTCGCCGATCCGCACCGCGAGGTCGACACCATCCTCGACCAGGCTGACCACGCGGTCCTGCAGGCGCAGCTCGCAGGAGACCTCGGGATATTTCTTGAGGTAGGCCGTCACCACCGGGCCGACATGCAGCCGGCCGAAACCCACCGGCGCCGAGACGACGAGCCGCCCGGCCGGCTGCGTCCGCTCGCTTTCGGCCGCGATCTCCGCCTCCTCGACATCGGCGAGGATCCGGCGCGCCCGCTCCAGATAGCGCGCGCCCGCATCGGTCAATGCGACCTTCCGCGTGGTCCGCTGCAACAGCCGGACGCCGAGATGATCCTCCAGCGCCGCGACCAGCCGCGTCACGCCCGACGGTGACAATCGCAATTTGCGCGCGGCGGGCGCGAACCCCTGCAGGTCCGCGACCGCGACGAAGGCCTGCATGGCTTCGATCCGGTCCATCGGATTATTTCAAATACGGGAATTATCAAGTGTCAACCAGGCAGATTGTTTTATTCCGGGAAAGGTTCACCTTATGACCAGGACGAACGCGTGATGCCCCGTGGCTCGAGGAGTGCCTGTCATGTCGGAAACGTTGACCTATTCCAGCGATGTCGCCTTCACACCGGCGGTGAAGGCGATCCAGACGCGCAAGGGTTCGCGCGAGGCCTATGCCCATGTCGAGCAGCGCGGCGGCTGGCGCACCGAGGTCGACGACAAGCTGGCGGCCTTCCTGGCCGAGACCAACAGCTTCTATCTCGCAACCGCGACCGCCGACGGCCAGCCCTATATCCAGCATCGCGGCGGACCGAAGGGCTTCGTCAAGATCCTCGACAAGCACACGATCGCGTTCGCCGACTATGCCGGCAACCAGCAGTATCTGACTCAGGGCAACCTCTCGGAGAACCCGAAGGCACACATCTTCATCATGGATTACGCGCACAAACGGCGGGTCAAGATCTGGGGCGAGGCGCGGGTCGTCGACGACGATCCCGCGCTGACGCAATCGCTGATGCCGAAGGGCTACCGGACGCGGCCCGAGCAGGTGATCCTGCTCAAGATCGCCGCCTGGGACACCAACTGCCCACAGCACATCCCGCAGAAGTTCGATGCGGCCGATGTCGCGTCAACTCTCGCCGCCCGCGACGCACGGATCGCGGAGCTCGAGACGGAGCTCGCGAAGCTGAAGCGCGATCCCGTTGCTGCGCCTCAGGCCGCTTCCCTCACCGGCGTCCAGGCGAAGTCGGGATAGTATTGTTCCATCATCCGGTCGACATAGGCGCTGAGGTTTTCGAACGATTCCGCGCGAGAGCGCAGCTTGGAGTCGAAGAACGGCGTCAGGATGCCGGCCAGCGCGCCGAACGCGGTGGCGTCCATGCCGCAGGGTTTGTCACCCATCAAATACGGCTTGTCGCCGAGCTGCACCGACAGCGCAAAGATCGAGCGCAGCGCGAGCTCGACGTCGTCGTCGGGTGCGTGACGGCCGAGCCCGCTCAGCAGATAGTTCTCGGCAACGCGGAACTGCGCGTCCTCGCGCAGCTTCTCGCGGCGATCCTCCGGCGCACCGTCGAAGAAATGCGCCGGCCCCTTGGCGAAATTCTCCGGGTCGACCCAGCGCGCACCGACCAGCCCCCAATAGACCTGGCTCTCGATCATGCGCTCGAACGCCCAGGCCTGGGCGCGCTCGGGCCGGCTCAGGCCGGCGTCGAAGTCGAAAGCGTATTTGCGCTCGATATGCGCGCGGATGAAGGTGGAGTCGGCGATCGCTTCGCCATCATCGTCGATGAAGGGGAGCTGCCCCTTGGGCGATGCCGGCGGCATCGCCCGTTCCTTGCGATAGGCAAGACCGGCCATCTTGAGCTGGACCTCGGTCTTGGTCACGAAGGGACTGATCTCGGGGAGGCCGAAGCCCACGCCAAAGCCATACAGGGTGATCATGCCGACACTCCCAGTTTCCTGAACAGGCGCCGCACGCTAGTTGCCCCCTGCTGCCACCATGGTGTCAGCAGTGGCCATGTCGCCGACCACAGGTCGATGCCATATAGGATGATCATTGGACAAATTCCCCTTGTTGAGGTGTTGTCCGCTTGTAGAAAATCCCTGCTGCCAACATGCTGTCAGCATCGACGCCGCCCGCACAGATCAGTGGATCAAGAGACGTGTCATGAGACGTGCCGACCGGCTGTTTCAGATCATTCAGGTGCTGCGGCGGACGCGCAAGCCGCTGACCGCCGACGCGATCGCCGCCGAGCTCGAAACCTCGAAACGGACGATCTATCGCGACATCGCGACGCTGATGGGACAACGCGTGCCGATCCGCGGCGAAGCCGGCATGGGCTACATCCTGGAGAAGGGTTTTGATCTCCCGCCTCTGATGCTGACGCCCGACGAGATCGAGGCCGCGGTGCTCGGCGCGCAATGGGTGGTCACACACGCCGACCCGGTGCTGGCGCGCGCCGCGGAAGACCTGATGGCCAAGATCGCCGACACCGTGCCGGAACGGCTGCGCCCCTTCGTGCTCGAGCCGGCGAGCCGCGCGCGGCCGCCCTGGGAGAAGGAGCCCGACCGCATCGACATGGCGCGGACGCGGACGCAGATCCACGAGGGCAAGAAGATCGCGCTGCGCTATCGCGACGAGCACGGCCGCGACAGCGAGCGCACGATCTGGCCGATCGCGATCGGCTATCACGAGGCGGTGCGGATTCTCGCAGCCTGGTGCGAGCTCAGGCATGACTTCCGCAGCTTCCGCACCGACCGCGTGGTCGAAGCGGACTATCTCGACGAGAGATATCCGGAGCGCCGCGAGGCGCTGCGCGCCAAGTGGCGCCGCAGCCTGGTATGGGAGCAGCCGAGGGATGTCTGACGCGCGCGGCGAAAATCCCTGCCAGGCCTGCGGCGCCTGCTGCGCCTATTCGGCCAACTGGCCGCGCTTCTCGACGGAGGACGACGCGGCGCTCGACCTCATTCCGCCGGAGCTGGTCAATGCCCAGGGATCGGGAATGCGCTGTGACGGCGATCGCTGCGCGGCGCTGCAGGGGCGGATCGGCGTTGCGACGGCCTGCACCATCTATGCGGCGCGTCCGGAGGTGTGCCGGACCTGCTTGCCCGGCGACGCCGAATGCGCGATGGCGAGGAGAAAGTTCGGGCTGACGGTGCCGGCCTGATCGGGCTGTCCGTCCGGCGTTACGCCGGCACGGCCTCGGCAACATTCTCGTCGTCGAGCTCGTCCACGATCGGCGCGAAAGTGGAGATCGGCTTGGTCGACAGCGTGATCGGCTTGCGCCCGCCGGGCAAGGACGCCGAGACGCCGCGGTCGGACGGTGCCTGGCGCGACAACGCATGGAGCGTCGAGCCGACACGGCCGCCGAAATTGATCAGGTCGCGCTCGCTGCAGCTTGCGGCGATCGCGAGCGCCAGCGAATGGAGATGGCTGCGGCGGTAGCAGAACAACGCGAGCCTCGCCCGCACATCGGCCGAGACGCTGTCCACCAGCATGGGGAGGCCGTTCTCGCTTGCGCGATACATCTCGCCGAGCAGTTCATCCCGAACCGGGCAGCGGTCATTGTCATAGGCGTCGCGGCTTGAAAACATTACTGTTCCCCCCATCGACGCGGAGGATGCTATGCAACTCTCTAACGAAGGGTTAACCAGGAAAGCCCGTATTGATACGAGGGCCCGCAGCGAGCTGGGCACGGGTCAGCCGTTCGCCGCCATGAAGATCGACAGGCCAAAACCGGTGAGATGGTGGAGCGCCTGATCGACGCCGATCAGCGTCCAGAACCATGGATGTTCGGGTGTCATGTGGAAGGCGGACGAGCACCAGCCCTTGGCGCGATCGACGGTGATGTGGATCGCGAAATCGATCACGGCAACGAACCAGAATTTCGGCGCCACCATCACGATCAGGATCAATGCAACCACGAGATGTATCAGGCAGTGCACCAGAAGCGGCAGCGCCCAGCCGGTCTTCTGATCCTTGCCGTGGGCCATCCAGGCGTTCTGCAGCAGGAAGTCGCCGATGATGTGCTTGACGGTGAGCAGCAACATCCATCCCAGCAGCGGACCAACAGGGATCGACGACGTCATGGGGGGAAACGACAAAGCTGCCCTCGCAGAAACATTGAGCCGCACGGACACCGGGTGCGACCAATAACCTGTTGCCAAATCCGGCCAATTCGATCCGTATTGACCTTTTATGACATCTCCCGGGCCGGAATGCACGCTTCGGGAACCAAGACGCGACAAGTCGGCAAAAGATCTGTCCCGGCAGACGCCAGGACCGCCGGTGCATTGGTAGCGTTTCAACCATGACCGGTTCTGCAAACCCCGGGAGGATGTTCATCATTCCCGCATCGGAAAAGATTCGCACGCTTTTTTAACGGCTTGCTGCCGCCGATGCGCAAGGGTCCGGTGCGCCGGAGCACGGCCGGCGCCGGCGTCCGGCCCGAATTGGAATACCGTATTCTCGACGAGATCTCGCACCTTCCGCAGATCGCCGCGTCCTGCCGTTCGGCGCCCGCATGCGGCTGCAGGCGAAATACGCCCTGAGATTGTGCTCCGGAGCGAACCTCGAGGGCCGATTGGCTACGGCAGCATTGGCGTTCCAGCGCTGATAACGACGATCATCGAGGAGGATCAATGTCGTCAATGATCTGCTGCGCTGTGCGCTTACCGAGCAATCGCCTGCGTGCCACCTCGACGCCGGCGGCGAGCATTTCATTCGCGCTTTGGCGGCGGCGCGGCAGCCGAAACCCTCGTGACGCGGTCCAGTGCCTGCCGGATGACGACCTTCGACCGTCAGGTGCGAGTCAAGCCGCGCACGGGCCCCACGATCGTCGCCAGCCCGATCGCCAGCGGCGCGGCGGCAAACCTCGCCATTACTCGGCCGCCGCGGGAGCGGATGCCAATGCCCGCGCCCTGATCTGCGCGATGGTGCGCTTCAAGGCCACCTGCCGCGGATCTGGCATCGCGGCGTGCCTGGCTTCAGCCACGGCGCCGGCCAGATTGGCCAGCGGCAGCACGCCGTCGAAGGTAGGCTTGGCGAGGCCGTCGATGATGGCGTGCCAGTCGGCGAGCCCCTGGCGGTAGGCGTCGCCATAGCCCTTGATCATGGTGGCGGTCTCGATGATGGCATGCGCGGCTTCGGGCTGCTTGGCGAGGCTGCGGTTGATCATGTGCAGCCAGCGCTCGACCCAGATGCATTCCTGTCGGTATCGGATCGAGAACCGCCGCCACCGGCGCAGCCAAGCCTCCATCTTCAGGCGGCGAATCCCCCACCGGCCCGCCGTCGAGAACGGGATCGCCACGCGCCGGTGCGCGCAGCCGATCTGATCGAGCACGTCGAGCAGAGGCTCGGCGGCGACCGCCGGCAGGGCGTCGACCAGCTCATCGAGCCGGAAATGCTTGATGTCGGAGGAGCGGACGCGGCCCTCACTATTGCGGAACTCGATCAGCTTGAGCTGCGCGATCCGGATCGCGTCCTCATAGGCCATGCGGCGCGCCATCAGCCGCGCAATCTCGCTGAACATCGCGCCGTCCACGTCGGAGCGGCCGATCAGGCGCTGCAGACGTTCGACATAGAGCCGCGCGTAGCTGGCGCCCTGGTATTCCATCAAGAGGTGGATACCGTCGCTGACGGCGGCCAAGGCAATTTCGGGCATGCCGTCGGGCAGAAACGGCGGCGTATGATCCTCTTCGTCGAGGAAATCGGCGAACAGGTAACGCAGCGAGGACACAAGGCCGTGGTCCGACACGCTAGTGCTCCGATATCCTGCGGCTCACGCGGGCTTCGCCGCAGCCAACGCGCTGGCCAATTGCTGCTCGAGCGTATCGATATTCTCGAACAGCCGCGCGCTGGAAAGGCGCAGAAAGTAGAAGCCGAAGGCCGGATTCTGCACGTAGAGCTGCTCGACCTGGGCATAGCTCACGCTGAGAATGACCCCGCCTTCGATGCACTCCAGCGTCTGGGTGCGCAGGTTCGATGGTGACAGCATGCCGAGCTCGCCGACAATGGCGCCGACCGGCAACTCGATGCCGGACTCCACCAGCCGGTACCGCCCGCTGACGATGTAGTACATGCTGTCCGCCTTCTCGTCCTTGTAGAACAGCACCTCCCCTGTCGCGCATCTGCGCTCGGTCATGAACGGCTTCAGCCATTCCATCGACAGGTCGCTCGAGACCGAACGTTTCACGTCGCGGACGAGCTGCAGCATCTGGTGCAGACGGTAGGTATTGAGCACCATGACCAGGAGCTGCACCAGGATCACGAGATAGTTGCGGGACGGGATCGCGGTCGCGATCAGGACGATGTTGGTGAGAATGGCGAACACCCGCAGCGGGATCATCGTCCGCATCGTGGTCGTGGCGACCACGAAGACCGACGCGAAGACCGCGCCGGCGGTTCCAACGTGTTGGGTCAGGTGAGACGTATCCATGGAGACAACCAGTCCGGAGGTGAGTGCCTGCGGCACATGTTCAAGGGCGCCGCTTCATGATAACGGGCGCCGCCTGACCTGATATATGGGGCAAAGGCGACGATTCGTCCTGGATTCGAGCCGCACCGGACAAAATTCCTGCCGCCCCGCAATCGGCGCACGGCAGGTGCTCACGCGGGGTCATGCCGCGTTGACGGCCCCTTCCCGTCCGGGCACTTTGTCGAGAAATTGAGCCCGGGTCTGGCCGGAATTTCAGCCAAGCGATGGACGATACCTCGAACATAGCCAAGCCGGCGGCCTTCCCGGTTCTGGCGCAATTCGTGACCGCGACCGCCAGCCGCAACATGACCGGCGCGGCCTATCTGGTGGTGCTTGCCGGCGTCGGCACCATGGTATTGCTCACCATCGACCCCGCCTATGAGCAATTCCAGGCCGAAATCGGCGCCGTGCTGTGGGCCTGCCTGGCGTTTTTCGCCTTCGAATGGCTGGTCCGCCTGCGCCACGCGGCGCTCAGCGGCCGCGGGCTCGTCTATCCCTTGTCGCAGCGCGGGCTGGTAGACGCGGCGGGCGTGCTGGCGGTTCCGCTGGCCCTCGCCTTCGGCGTCGATCCCCGCACGGCCTGGCTGTTGTCGGTGCTGTGGCTGGTCAAGGCCATTCCCGGCGTCCCCGGCTTGCGGCGATTGCAGCGCGTGCTCGTGCTGGAAAAAGGTCCGCTGCTCAGCGTGCTCGCGATCTTCCTGATCGTGCTGTTTCTGGGCTCGGTCGCCGAATATCTGCTGGAGCGCGACGCCCAGCCGGGAACCTTCGGCAGCGTGCCGGCCGCACTGTGGTGGGCGGTCGTGACCTTGACCACGACGGGCTATGGCGACGTCGTGCCGATAACCCCGCTCGGACGCATCGTCGCGGCGATGGTGATGATCTGCGGCCTCGGCGTGTTCGGGCTTTGGACCGGTATTCTCGCCACCGGCTTTGCCGCCGAGACCCGCCGCGATAACTTCCTGCGGACCTGGGAAACGGTCAGCAAGGTGCCGTTCTTCGCCACGCTCGGACCCTCGGCGATCGCCGACGTCACGCACATGCTGCGCACCATCGACCTGCCGCCGCGCGCCATGATCATCCACAAGGGCCAGCAGGGCGACTGCATGTATTTCATTGCCTCCGGCGAGGTCGAGGTCGACCTGCCCGGCAAGAAGGTGCAACTCGGCGAGGGCGCCTTCTTCGGCGAGATGGCGCTGCTCGGCAACAACATCCGCAACGCGAACATCACCACCACGCGGCTGTCGAAGCTCCTGGTGCTCGATCTCGTCGATTTTCGCTTGTTGATGGCGCGCCACCCCGAGCTTGTCGAGACCATCGATGCCGAGGCGAGGCGGCGCGCGCAGGAGAACGAATGATGCAGCAAGCCGCGACCGCCGAGCAACCCACCACGCCGGTCCTGACTGTCGATGGCGCACGCGCCACCATCCGCCTCAACCGGCCGAAGCACCTGAACCGGTTGCAATCGGAGGACCTCGAGGCGCTGAGGACGCTGTTCGACCGGATCGAGGCCGATGCCACCATCCGGGTGCTGGTGCTGACCGGCACCGGGCGTGCCTTCTCCGCCGGTTACGATCTCAACTCGGTGGCGGATCGCGCGACCGTCACCGATGAAGAGACCACGGGCTCCGCTTTCGGGACCATGGTCGACCGGCTGGAGGACCTCGGCGTGCCGACGATCTGCCGCCTCAATGGCGGCGTCTACGGCGGCTCGACCGATCTCGCACTCGCCTGCGACTTCCGCATCGGCGTCGACACGGCCGAGATGTTCATGCCGGCCGCGCGGCTCGGCCTGCACTATTACAGGAGCGGCATCCGCCGCTACGTGTCGCGGCTCGGCACCGACAATGCCAAGCGGCTGTTCCTGACCGCCCAGAAGATCGACGCGCCCGAGATGCTGCGCATCGGCTATCTCACCGCGATGGTGCCGCCGGAGGCGCTGGATGAGGAGGTCGACCGGCTGGCCGCCATTCTCGGCGGCAACGCCCCGGTCGCGATGCGCGGCATGAAGCGAACCATCAACGAGATCGCGCGCAACGAATTGGACGAGGCGGCCGCCGACCGGCGCGCCCGCGACAGCATGCGTTCCGCCGAAATCCGCGAGGGCGTCAGGGCGTTCGCGGAAAAACGGCTGCCAAAATTTTGAGCAGCACTAACAAGCGCTCCCCCGTGCTTATTCCCGTCCCATTCTCCACACCGCAACGAAATTTGCTCTCAATGAGCAATTGACTTGAGGTTGTCGGCCATTAGCCTGATCGTGTTGCGGGAGGCTCGTGAATGCTGGAGATGGCTTCGTATCGGAGACGGCGGGCGGCCGCCGATCCGCCCCTCCTTTCCAGCCGATCAGCTTCGGGGCGGCGTCAACCGTCGATCCGAGACGGATCTTCTTCTTCCCTCGCCAACCGCTCAGCCAGTGCAACGAGCTGTTCGCGATGGTTTGCGTCACGCAGCTTGAGAAAGCTCCGCATCAGGCGGAGGCCGAGCAGCGTCATCGCATCGGTCTCAAAGGCTGCGGGCTTCGGCTGCATCATCACGCGATCCGCGCTGACATTCCGGGTTGAAAGCCGTGACCAGATCCCCGCTCGATAGAATCATTGAGCAGCTGCAATTTTGCATTGTGGATGCACGAGCGCTGCAACTCAAGATGTTGGAGCGGCTTTTGTCAATAGCCTTGCTGGAAGCGTATGAGGCAAAGGCCCGATCCGATGACGAACGGCAACACTGAACGCCTCCGGTTCCCAGCGCGCGATCCATGAAATTGCGGGAAAGCCCGTATTCACGACGATCGGATCACGCTCATTCGTCAGCGAAGGTGACCGTTTCCGCAAGCCCGGCGCGCGTCGTGCGATAGCTGTTGGCCTTGTGGGCGTGATCGGGATAGCCGAATGAAATGCCGCACACCACGCGCCTGTCGTCGCCCAGGCCGAAATGCGCCCGCACCACCTCGGAATGAAACGCCAGCGCCGCCTGCGGGATGGTCGCGACCCCGAGCGCCTGCGCCGCCAGCATGAAGCTCATGAGATAGCCACCGCAATCGATCGCGCCGTAGACGCCGAGCGCCTCGTCGGTGTGCACGATGGCGACATGCGGAGCACCGAAGAAGTTGAAGTTCTCCAGCGCCTGCCTGGCATAGCCGGCCTTGTCGCCGCGGGGAATGCCCAGCGAATTGTAGAGCTGGAAGCCGCTTTCGCGGCGCCGCTCCAGGTAGACGCCGCGGTATTCGCGCGGAAAGGGAAAATCGCCGGTGTTCGGCTTGCCGCTCGAGGCTGCGGCGTACATCACCTCGCGGAACTTCTTCGTTGCATCGCCCGAGGCTATTTCCAGCCGCCATGGCTGGCTGTTGCACCAGGACGCGGTTTTCTGCGCGGCTGCGAGAATGCGCTCGATGGTGGCGCGCGGCACGGGGTCCGGCTTGAATGCACGGCAGGAGAAACGCGCCGCGAGCAGCTCTTCGAGCGTGTCGACTGGAGTTTGAGCGGCGGATGCCATGGAATTTCCCTCGTCGCGTCAGCGCTGGTTTCGTGGGCTAAGCTTGGCTTTCGCTCGGGAGAGCGAAGGCCAGGCGTGCCCACCATGCCGAGCGTCGTGCTGATAGATGGTGGGCACGACGCTTTCGCGTCTTAGCCACCCTGCGAACTGCGCGACGCCCTCCAACAAAACTACTTCCGGCCCCTGGTCGGGATCTGGTTGAACGGCACGTCCTTGTCGACACGGATGTCGCCGGGCAGCCCGAGCACGCGCTCGGCGATGATGTTGCGCAGGACCTCGTCGGTGCCGCCGGCAATGCGGGTCGAGGGCGAGGACAGCATCATCTGCTGGAACGGGCCCCGGGCCTGCTCCTCGGCGCTGCCGGTCAGGACGCCGGCCGCGCCTTCGAGATCCATGGCGTGCATCGCGATGTCCTGCAGCATCGAGCCGGCCACCAGCTTGCCGATGGAATTTTCCGGTCCCGGCCGCTCGCCCTTCGACAGCGCCGAGATCGCGCGATAGCTCGTATATTTCAATCCGCTCGCCTTCACCGCCCAGCTCGCGAGCTTCGAGCGGGTGGCGCGGTCGTCGATCGCAAGCCCGTCCTCCAGCATCAGGTTGGAGCAGAGCTCGAACATCTCGGGGAAGCCGGTTGCGAGCCGCGCGCCGATCGACATGCGCTCGTTCATCAGCGTGGTCAGCGACACGTTCCAGCCGTCGCCGATCGCGCCCAGCCGCTGGCTGTCCGGAATCACGACGTCGGTGAAATAGACCTCGTTGAACTCCTGCATGCCGTTGGCCTGCCTGATCGGCCGCACCTCGACACCCCTGCTCCTCATGTCGAGGAAGAACATCGTGAGCCCCTTGTGCTTGGGCACGTTGGGGTCGGTGCGCGTGACCAGCAGGCCGTAGTCGGCGTAATGCGCGCCGGAGGTCCAGATCTTCTGGCCGTTGATGATCCAGTCATCGCCCTTCCTCTCCGCCCGCGTGCGCAGGCCGGCGAGGTCGGAGCCGCCGGCGGGCTCGGAGAAGAGCTGGCACCAGATCTGCTCGCCGGAGGCGAGCTTCGGCAGATAATGCCGCTTGTGCTCCTCGCTGCCGAACGCCATCACGGTCGGCCCGCACATGCCCTCGCCAATCTGGAACGGCTGGGTCAATTTGCCGAACACGCCCTCCTCCTGCTGCCAGATCACGCGCTCGATCGGCGTGGCGCCGCGCCCACCATATTCCTTCGGCCAGTGCAGGCAGGCCCAGCCGCCCTCGAACTTCTTCTTCTGCCAGGCCTTGCCGACCTCGACGATGTCGTGATGCTGCAGGCGGATGCGGCCGAGCGAGGATTTTGACAGTTCGGCCTCGAGCTCCTTCGGCGCATTGGCGTCGATCCAGTTTCGCGCGACGCTGCGAAACTCGGCTTCCTGTGGAGTGTCATCGAAGTTCATGTTCACGATCCTCGCCGTATTGACTTCGTAGGACGGGTAGAGCGCAACGAAACCCATCTCTTGTGCGGTTTTACGAACTATTTCCGTCCCTTGGTCGGGACCTGGTTGAACGGCACGTCCTTGTCGACGCGGATGTCGCCGGGCAGACCCAACACCCGTTCGGCGATGATGTTGCGCATGATCTCGTCGGTGCCGCCTTCGACGCGGGTGCCGGGCGCGCGCAGCAGCATCGCCTGGAACTTGCCGGCAAGCTCCGCGTCGGGGCCGCTCAGGACGCCGGCGGCGCCTTCGAGATCGAGCGCATAGATCGCGATGTCCTGGATCATCGAGCCGGCCACCAGCTTGCCGATCGAATTCTCCGGCCCCGGCCGCTCGCCGCGCGACAGCGCGGAGATGGCGCGGAAGCTCGTATATTTCAGCCCGCTCGCCTTCACCGCCCAGTTCGCGAGTTTTGAACGTACGTTGCGATCGTCGATCGCAAGGCCGTCGTCGAGCATGAGATTCGAACAGAACTCAAACAGCTCGGGGAAACCGGTGGCGACACCGGCGCCGATCGACATGCGTTCGTTCATCAAGGTGGTCAGCGACACGTTCCAGCCGTCATTGACCTCGCCGAGCCGCTGATGGTCCGGGATCCTCACATCGCTGAAATAGACCTCGTTGAAGTCCGACTGGCCCGATGCCTGCTTGATCGGCCGCACCTCGACCCCCGGGCTCTTCATGTCCAGGAAGAACATGGTGAGCCCCTTGTGCTTGGGGACGGTCGGATCGGTGCGGGTCAGCAGGATGCCGTAGTCGGAATAATGCGCGCCCGAGGTCCAGATCTTCTGGCCGTTGATGATCCAGTCGTCGCCCTGCTTCTCGGCGCGGGTGCGAAGCCCGGCGACGTCGGAGCCGCCGGCCGGCTCGGAGAAGAGCTGGCACCAGACCTTCTCGCCGGAGGCGAGCGGCGGCAGATAGCTGCGCTTGTGCTCCTCGCGCGCGAACGCCATCATGGTCGGACCGCACATGCCGTGGCCGATGATGAACACCCCGCTCAGCTTGCCGTAGGCGCCCTCCTCCTGCTGCCAGATCACGCGCTCGATCGGCGTGGCGCCGCGGCCGCCATATTCCTTCGGCCAGTGCAGGCAGGCCCAGCCGGCATCGGCCTTCTTCTTCTGCCAGGCTTTTGCGACCTCGAGAATGTTGGCGGTCTCGAGCCTGGTGCGGCCGAGCGAGGATTCCTTCAATTCCTCCTCATACTGCTTCGGCGCGTTGGCCGCGATCCAGGCCCGCGCCTCGCTGCGAAACGCGGCTTCCTGCGGGGTGTCGTCGAAGTTCATGGCGGCTCTCTCGTTTGCGTAGCTGCGTAGGATGCGCAGAGCGAAGCGAAACTCATCTTGTGTCGGGTGATGGGTTTCGCTGCGCTCAACCCATCCTGCGATTTTCAGCGCCTCACGCCGCGTTGCGCTTGCGCATGCGGTCGATCAGCGCGTCCTCCCAGTAGGACGGGCTGCCGAGCCCGAGTGCGAGTGCGTTGGAGCGGCGGTAGTACATGTGGCAGTCGAACTCCCAGGTGAAACCCATGCCGCCATGGACCTGGATGTTGTTCTTGGCGCAATGCTGAAAGGCCTGCGTCGCGCTGATGCGCGCGGACGCGGCAGCCTCCGGCAATTCCGAGGCGTTGGTCGAGAGCGCCCAGGCGCCGTAGTAGCAGTTCGAGCGCGCCAGGGTCGCGGACACATACATGTCGGCGAGCATGTGCTTGACCGCCTGGAAAGAGCCGATCGGCCGGCCGAAAGCGATGCGGTCGAGTGCGTAGTCGCGG
>NZ_JAFAVV010000021.1 GCF_019242285.1 Bradyrhizobium sp. | reverse complement strand
GCGAGCTTCTTGAACTTCACCAGCGCGAAATCCGGTTCGATGCCGGTGGTGTCGCAATCCATCACGAGGCCGATCGTGCCGGTCGGCGCGATCACCGTGGTCTGCGCGTTGCGATAACCGTGCTGCTCGCCGAGGCTCAGCGCGTCGTCCCAGGCGTGCTTCGCATGCGCGACCAGGTCGGCTTGCGGGCAGGAGGCGTGGTCGAGCGGCACCGGGTTGACGCTGAGCGCCTCGTAGCCGCGCGATTCGCCGTGCGCGGCGCGGCGGTGGTTGCGGATCACCCGCAGCATGTGGGCGGCGTTCTTCTTGTGGCCGGGGAAGGCGTCGAGCTCGGCGGCCATCTCGGCCGAGGTCTTGTAGGCGATGCCGGTCATGATCGAGGTCAGGGTGCCGCACAGCGCGCGGCCCTCCTTCGAATCATAAGGCAGGCCCATGGTCATCAGGAGCCCGCCGATATTGGCGAAGCCGAGCCCCAGCGTGCGGAACTCGTAGGAGAGCTCGGCGATCGCCTTGGACGGGAACTGCGCCATCAGCACCGAGATTTCCAGCACCAGCGTCCAGAGCCGGCACAGATGCTCGTAGGAGGCGACGTCGAAGGTCTTCGTCGCCTTGTCGTAGAACGTCAGCAGGTTGGCCGAGGCGAGATTGCACGCCGTATCGTCCAGGAACATGTATTCCGAGCACGGATTGGAGGCGCGAATGTCGCCGGACGCCTTGCAGGTGTGCCAGTCGTTCATGGTGGTGTTGAAGTGCAGGCCGGGATCGGCCGAGGCCCAGGCGGCATAGCCGATCTTCTCCCAGAGCTCGCGCGCCCTGAGCGTCTTGGTCACCTTGCGGTTGGTGCGGCCGATCAGCTTCCACTCGCCGTCGGTCTCGACTGCGCGGAGGAAATCATCCTTCAGCGACACCGAGTTGTTGGAGTTCTGGCCGGAGACGGTGAGGTAGGCCTCCGAATCCCAGTCGGTGTCGTAGATGTCGAACTGGATCTCCTTGTAGCCTTGTCTCGCGAACTGGATCACCCGCTTGATGTAGTTGTCGGGCACGAGGTTGCGCCGCGCCAGCTTGATCTCGCGGCGCAGGGCAGGGTTCTTCTCGGGGTCGAAGCAATCATCGCCCGATCCCTCGCAATTGACGCAGGCCTTCATCACGGCCTTGAGGTGCTTCTGGTTGATCTTGGAGCCGGTGACGAGCGCTGCGACCTTCTGCTCCTCCTTCACCTTCCAGTCGATATAGGTCTCGATGTCAGGATGGTCGGCGTCGACCACGACCATCTTGGCCGCGCGGCGCGTGGTGCCGCCGCTCTTGATCGCGCCGGCGGCGCGGTCGCCGATCTTGAGGAAGCTCATCAGGCCGCTCGAACGGCCGCCGCCGGACAGCCGCTCGCCTTCGCCGCGCAGGCTGGAGAAGTTGGAGCCGGTGCCCGAACCATATTTGAACAGGCGCGCCTCGCGCACC
This sequence comes from Bradyrhizobium sp., assembly GCF_019242285.1. GTDB lineage: Bacteria > Pseudomonadota > Alphaproteobacteria > Rhizobiales > Xanthobacteraceae > Bradyrhizobium. Next base: position 1,193 of record NZ_JAFAVV010000021.1, on the reverse strand, counting down.
CAGAGGTCCATGATGCCGCCGTCGTTGACGAGGTCGTCATTGACGCCCTGGATGAAACAGGCGTGCGGCTGCGGATGCTCGTAGGACGAGCGGGACTTCGTCAGCTTGCCGGTCTTGTAGTCGACGTAATAATGGCCCTGGCCGGGGCCATCGATGCCATAGGCCCAGTGCAGGCCGGTGTTGAACCATTGCGGCGAGTTCGGCGCCACCATCTGCATCGCGAGCTGGTAGCGCAATTCGTCGAAGAAGGAGGCGGCGTCCTCGTCGCCATCGAAATAGCCGCCCTTCCAGCCCCAATAGGTCCAGGCGCCGGCGAGGCGGTCGAAGACCTGGCGCGCTGAGATTTCTGAGGTGTAGCGCGCCTCCTTGGCGAGGTCGGCGAGCGCCGTCTCGTCGGGTACGCTGCGCCAGAGGAAGGAGGGGACGTTGTTTTCCTCGAGCCGCTTCAGCCGCGCCGGAACGCCGGCCTTGCGGAAGTATTTTTGCGCCAGCACATCCGCCGCGACCTGGCTCCAGGACGCCGGCACCTCGATGCCGTCGAGCAAGAAGACGATCGAGCCGTCAGGATTGCGGATTTCGCTTTTAGTGGTGCGGAATTCGAGCGCCGCATAGGGGCTCTGACCGGCTTTGGTGTAGTGGCGTTCAATCCGCATTTTGGTTTTGCCCCTCGAGTCTCAAACCGGGCGAGGTTCGGCGAGTCGCGCCGCCTTCCGCAACCGATTCGTTGGCGAGTTTGAAAGATTCCTGTCAATAGGTGGTGAACGGCCACACCCCACTCACAAGATATAGTGGTTTTCGGGCCTGCTGGGAAGAGCGGGGATAGCGGGTGCGGGTCGCTCTCTAAGGGGCTGAGGAGGTTGGCAGAATTGGGGGCGGGAGGTGGGGTGCCGCGTTCGGAATGGCCGGGGAGCGGCGGCTACATGTGGATAACGAACGCGTTTGAGGACTGGGTTAAACCCAACACCCCGATCAGAACCGGGTTTGCAAAGCTGCCGCTGTCATCGGTCACGCGCCTTGATAGCAGAGTAGCTGTCGCAAGGTCTTCGTCGGTCTCCGCGCTGGATAAGCGACTCGCTACAAATTGCCGCTAATCCACTTTGGGCGCGGAATGGAGTTGGGATAAACGTGCAGCGATGCCGCGCAGATGCATTACGACTGCGCCCTCTGCCCTTCATGTTTGAGGCCGCAGCTGA